>JANLYU010000240.1:0-1828 GCA_031365785.1 Flavisolibacter sp.
AGCTGTTGCTGAGGGCCGGTATTCATTTCAATTGGATCAACGCCCCTTTCCTGATCATTATTCTGGCAGCTATGGTGGTAATGGGATCTGCCTTCTTCTTTATTCTGGTGGAAAAACCATTTATGAACCCCATCGGGTTACATGGACCAGTTGGATCCGGACAGGCAGTCCCCACTGCAAAGTCCGCTACTACCATTTGAAAATAATTCCACTTTATTTGAACCAATCAGTTTAAATGTTTGTTTAAATTAAACGTTTGTTTAAATTTGCGCTCGATTGATTCATGGAATACAGTGAAAAACAGGTACAGATCATGGAAAAGGCGGAGAAGCTCTTTGCAGAAAAGGGCTTTGACGGTACCTCGGTAAGGGATATTTCAGAAGCTGCTGACGTGAACGTGGCCATGATCTCCTATTATTTTGGTTCCAAGGAAAAATTGATGGAAGCCATGTTTCATCACCGTGGGCAGGACTTGCGGATACAGCTGGAAAATATTATTCATAACAAGGGTCTCACCTCCCTGCAAAAAGTAGAAAAGCTCATTGATGATTACACGGAAAGGATTTTTAAGAAACAGTTTTTCCATAAGATCATGATTCGCGAGCAAATGGTCAATAATGCGGGACCCATTGCCAAACAGATCTTTCTGTTGAAGCAAACCAACCAGGTGCTGATCAACCAACTGATCTCTGAGGGACAGAAGAAAGGGGATTTTAAAAAGAATATAGATGTTTCCTTACTCATGATGACACTGGTAGGCACCACCAGCCAGCTGGTGACCGCGCAGCATTTCTATAAGGAAATACACCAACTGCAGGCATTATCTGACGAAGAATTTGAAAAACTGATCCGGAAAAAACTCAGTCACTATCTGAAAGTATTATTCAAAGCAATTTTGGTGTATGAAGGATAAAATTAAAATAATTTTTTTTCTGTTGGTGATCTCTGGCGGAGTAGTACATGCACAGGAAAAACGTTCCCTTACCCTTCCGGAAGCGATAGACCTTGGGATGAAGAACAGCCGGCTTTTGAAAATTAGCCAGGCAAAGATTGAGGAAGCTTCGGCAGTTTTGAAAGAAGCCACGCAGAAAAAATTACCGGATGCAGGTGTTTCAGCTGCTTATATGAAATTAAGCAGCGCCAAAATTGACCTCAAATCGAACGGGAATAATGGTGGAAATGGTGGGCAAACGCCCAAAGTATCACAGGCCATGTATGGAATCATGAATGCTTCCTTACCCTTGTATACGGGAGGAAGGATCCGTTATGGAATTGAGTCTGCCAGATTGCTGGCGCAGGCTGTCAAACTGGATGCAGAAAAGAACAGGGGAGAAGTGGTGTTGAATACTGTTGAGGCCTTTGTCAATTTGTATAAAACAAAGCTGGCGCTCGACCTGGTGCATGAAAATCTTCTACAGGCACAGCAACGTGTCAAAGATTTCGGTAACCTGGAAAAAAATGGTTTGCTTGCCCGCAACGACCTTCTCAAAGCTCAACTCCAGGCATCCAATACGGAGCTTTCCTTATTGGAAATGGATAATAACTGGCAGTTGGCCAATTTGAGTATGAACATTCTGCTAGGGCTTCCAGAAGCCACTTTACTGAACCCGGATACCGGTTTGATTGCACAGCAGTGGAAAGTACTTACCATTGAAGAGTATCTGAAAGATGCCCATAACAATAGGAAGGACCTCGAAGTTCTTCATTTGAGAAAAGCAGCGGCTGAAGTCAGCGTAAAGGCTACAAAAGGTGAATATTATCCCGGGATTCAGCTGACGGGTGGATATATAGCCGCTGATATTCCAAGGGTATTGACCATTGTGAATGC
>JANLYU010000468.1:0-3110 GCA_031365785.1 Flavisolibacter sp.
AAGGTTGTAGTGATGGTCCATTACATTATGACCCAGTTCACCACTACTGCTTCCAAGGCCACCAGGATATACATCTGTAGCAGAGTTCATCAAAATCCAGGCTGAGTTTAACGCAGAAGCATTCAGAAAAACAATATTTGAATAATATTCATAGGTCTTGTTAGTTTCTGCATCTAATATTTCAACACCGGTAGCTTTTTGTGTGTTTTTATCATACAGGATCCTGGTTACTATAGAATAAGGACGCACCGTGAGATTTCCTGTTTTTAAAGCGGCTGGAAGGGTGGATGACTGAGTACTGAAATAACCGCCATAAGGACACCCTTCCCAACACCGGTTTCTGAACTGGCATTGGGTGCGCCCTGGAATTGGAACAGTAAGATTAGCCGTTCGCCCGATGATCAAATGCCTTTTCATCTTTTCTTTTAATCGCGCTGCCATGTCGCGCTCCACACAATTTAAATCCATAGGGGGTAAAAAATTGCCGTCGGGTAACTGAAGCAGGCCTTCCCTGGAACCACTGATGCCTGCAAAAGTTTCTGCATACTGATACCAGGATGAAAGGTCTTTATAACGAATAGGCCAGTCAACGGCTACGCCATCTTTTGCATTGGCCTCGAAATCGAAATCACTCCAGCGGTAACTTTGGCGCCCCCATAATATGGAACGGCCCCCCATTTGATAGCTGCGCCACCAGGTGAATGGTTTCACTTCCGTGTAAGGACATTCCTGTTCATCAGCCCAAAAACTTAAATCAGGATGATTGATAGCCCAGCTTCGTGCCAGTACCGGATATTTTTCTTTTTCCTTCAACGTGACTGCACCATGGTGCAGGCTTTCCCAGGGATCCTGAGAAGCCGTTTTATAATCTTTTATATGCTCCAAAGGCCTTCCTCTTTCCAGCATCAAAACGCGGAGCCCTTTTTCTGTTAATTCTTTAGCAGCCCAACCCCCACTAATACCAGATCCGATTACAATAGCATCATATTTATTTTGTTTGGCTGCTATGGTGTTGAGGTGGGGAGTATCGCCAGGCATATTTTAAATTTATGTATTAATAAAAGTAGGTGATCAGTTCATATTTATCCATGGAACCAATAAAAACAATCTTTTTCACGTAGGTATTTTAAAAGAAGTCCAATGAAACACATGAGGCAAGAAATCCTCCCTCCCCAGGTTCCTGATTGGACTCTACCTACCTTATTGGTTTGTAGCTTTCAACCAAAATTCATCAGACAAGCTAAATCAATTTTTTAAACGAACATCGTTATCAATAAAAAAATTAGTGTTTGATATTGCATTATTTTACGCTATCCTACTTCACTTTCAACTCAATCCACCAAACATGCTTCCAACCTCTTTATACAGATTGTTTTTATGGCTTTTGTTGTTACAGGGATTTCACCTGGCTGCACAAAAAAAAGTTTATTCCTTCAGCGTCATTCCTCTTGGAGTTAGAGGGGGCCTGGATGAGAGCAATCTTTCCGCTTACCTGGTAGCTGCAGATCATACCCATGATTTTGTTTGTCTGGATGCCGGTAGCTTACACACGGGTATTGAAATAGCAGAAAAAAACAAAGTCTTTGATGTTCCAGCTTCCACTGTTTTAAGAAATTACATAAAAGGATATCTGGTTTCTCATGCCCACCTCGACCATGTGGCCGGATTGATCCTGAATTCACCTGAAGACTCCGTTAAAAACATTTATGCGCTGCCTTTTGTAATCCATGCTTTAAAAGACAAATATTTTACGTGGCAAACCTGGGCCAACTATGCGAATGAAGGTGATTCACCCGCTCTCAATAAATTCCATTACAGTTACCTGACAGAGGACAGCAGCACCCTGATAGATCATACCAGTCTATCTGTAATCCCTTTCCTGCTGAGTCATTCCAATCCCGGGAAAAGCACTGCTTTTCTTTTAAAAAGCAAGGGTGATTTTCTACTGTACCTGGGAGATACAGGCCCGGACGCCATTGAAAAGTCAGGTCAACTCAAAAATCTGTGGCAAAACATAGCTCCGCTTGTAAAAAATAAAAGTCTTAAAGCAATTTTTATTGAAGTTTCCTATCCTGATGAACAAAAGGATAGTCAGCTTTTTGGACACCTTACGCCACACTGGTTGATGGAAGAAATGAATACGCTAGGCAAACTGGCAGGTGTACCATCTATGGAAAATCTTCCAGTTGTCATTACTCATATAAAGCCTGGCCATGAGCAGAAAATAAAAATGCAACTTCACAAGGAGAATAAATTACACCTGGAATTAATTTATCCAAAGCAAGGCTTATTGATGAAGTTCTGATTCCATTCCTGATTGATTGCAATGTACTGCACATAATAAATCAAAGATTGAAAACCTTCCTTTTGCAAAACTCAATTGGAAAAAAATTTCTTAGTTGAGGATCAAAGTATTTGGTAACCATGTATGACAACAATAAAAAAAACCACAAAAATTAATTTGTGGTTCTTCATTGCCAATATTTGATTAATATCCTTCATTCTGTACCAGGTTGGGATTGGCGATCGTTTCCCGTTCCGGAATGGGGAATATCAGTTTAGGAGAATTCCATGGGAGCACGCCTACACTGCCCTGTAAACGTTTGATGTCATGAAGGGTTTGACCTTCGAATGCCAGTTCCAGTTTTCTTTCTTTCAGGATGGCATTCAAATCCAGTTGCACTGCTGTCAGTGAAGGAAGGCCAGACCTGTTCCGGATTTTATTGACATCGTTCAAAGGGGTATCTCCTACCGCGGTGCCCAGTCTGAAATTGGATTCAGCCCTGATCAGGTACATTTCAGCCAATCGGATTACTCGTATGTTAGCATACCGGCTGTTGTGCTTTAAGGTGTAGACAGATCCGCCGGAGGTGGTAAAAAAAGATTTACGAGCATCACCTGTTTCATATAGTGCCAGGTGTGCCGGCTTGATATCTATATCACCCCTGCTGCTTGGCGAATAAAAAGTATAAAAATCATTACTTCCCTGGGTTGTGGTTACCTGAATGGCGAAAACATCTTCCGTTGTATTGGGGACCTGGGCCGAAGATGATGCAGGGAAAGCGCCTGCAAAGGTTGCAGCCAGTGTATATTTCCCTGAAGTAATTACC
>JANLYU010000259.1:0-3083 GCA_031365785.1 Flavisolibacter sp.
ATTTGCTGAAGGACATGTGAAAGACGCACAAAACCTCCCTTTGAGCGAAATGTCTGATATGGTTCAACTATCCCGTTTTGAAGAAGAGGATAATATATATGTGCATTGCGCAGGAGGTTATAGGAGTGTCATTGCCATTTCTCTTTTAAAGCGGCATGGTATCCATAACCTTAGAAATGTTATGGGTGGGTGGAATAAAATAAAAGAGCAGTCGAAAATTCCAACTGAAAAAGAAAGAGCGGTTCTCAATTAATCATTGAATCAACGGCCCGTATTCTGGTTTCCATTCATGTTTCCATCTGCGGTGACTCCACAACCACATTTCTGGATATTCACGGATAATTTTTTCAAGGTATTTGATATAAATGGAAGTGAGTTCTTTTTCCGGCAAATTCAATGGGGTTTCAGTGGCCAGTGTGAAATGAGCCTTATAATAACCACGCTTGGGCTTCATGATCTGCGCAAAAACTACCGCTGCATCATTGGCGCGCGCACTTTTTTCCGGCCCCTTTACAAATGGTGTTGGCTTTCCAAAAAAATTCAGCCAGAAAGATTTTGATGGCACCCCTGGATTCTGGTCAGCCAATAAAGCCAATAGATATTGCTGATTTCGATATGGAATGATCGCCCTGCTGATAGTGGTAGCAGGCAACATGATACATCCTGTTTTGGAACGGATTTTTAAAAACAATCTGTCCACCGCCTTATTTTTTATGGGCATGTACACCGCCATCATCTGATAAGACATGTACAAAGGCATGGTGATATTGGCGAGCTCCCAGTTAAAATTATGTGCCAGATGCACCTGTACTTTTTTTCCCTTCTGATACAACTCTTCCAGCATTTCGGTATTTCCTGAAAAGTGCGTTTTTAAAAACTGATCACTGGCGCTCACCAGCTTGATGGTTTCAATAAAGGTGTCAGTAAAATTCAGGTAAAACTTTTTGGCAATAGCTCTTTTATCCGATTCATTTTTTTCCGGAAAAGCTAAAGTGAGGTTTTGCATGACTACCTCTTTACGGTAACCTGCCACATGGTAAAGAATAAAAAAAACAGCATCTGAAAGAAGGTACAATATACTTAGTGGAAGGAGGGACAGAAGGTACAAGAGCCCGTATAAGATATAATACATAGCACCTCAAAGATAGGGGCGTAACCAGGAATGTCTGTTCTCAACTACCACGCAACTGCAATGGTATGCGTTCTTACCCTGCCGCGTCAAATCTTTGAAATAAAAGTTTTTTTCCATTCCATCTGAATACCCAGTATAAAGACCATTCACATTCTTCTCCTGATTTGACAGGGTCATGCTTTTTTTTAGGACCTGTAAAATCAATGTTGGTGTTGCTTCCTGTTACCAGGCTCACTGTGGTGTCCTCAATATGAATAGTATAAAATTTATAGCAGGGTTTTGATGGAATGATTTGGTCAAATTGAATTTCATTCTGTAAGTTCAGGCTATCGAGCTGGAGGAATTTGAATAAATTATTCAGTTCACTGATGCCCCCGGGATAATAGGTAGAATCATTCACTGCTATGCGCAAGCTATCACCTATCAAATGCAGGTGAGTCAATTGTTCTATTTTATTTCTATCTCCTGACGCAAAGATGGCTTTCAGTTTTACTAACTCACCGATCAACAACTGCCTTTGATGAATGGCGACTGAATCCTGATATTTTTTTGAAGAAGTGGGTGCTGGCTTTGAAGTAATGTCTGCGTTATGGCAGGATATCACCCCTACCCACAATAAAAAAAGAAGTATCATTTTATTAACCATTACCATAGCCTCAGGGAGCATTTTTGAAGAGTTAAAAAATGTTTTATAGTGGACTGACTTCATGAAATTGGAATGATGTTATAAAACAATATTCTGAACCAACTGTGATTTTTCCGGATAGTCTGTATTGTAATGCAACCCTCTGCTTTCTTTTCGGAAATCTGCGCCCCTAATAATGAGGTAACCCACCGTTATCATATTACGCAGTTCCAGCAATTGAGGGGAAACTGTTGTGGCCTGGTACAAACCCTCAGTTTCCTCAAAAAGCAGGTCAATTCTTTTCAGCGCTCTTTGAAGGCGCACATTGTTACGCACAATTCCCACATAATCACTCATCACCTGCTGCAGTTCCTTGAGACTTTGCGTGATCAGGATCATCTCCTTGGGTTCAGAGGTACCTCCCGCATTCCAGTCCGGAATGTTAGGAAGATCCTTCAGCAAGCCAATGGTATTGACTGCATCCAGGGCGCAGCGATGGGCAAATACCATTGCTTCCAGCAACGAATTACTGGCCAAACGGTTGGCACCATGGAGGCCTGTACTGGAGCATTCACCGCAAGCATATAAATTTTTAATGGAGCTCCTTCCCCATTCATCAGTTTTGATACCCCCGCAACTATAATGCGCAGCGGGTGCGACGGGAATCATATTTCGGCTTACATCAATGCCAATAGACAAACATTTTTCATAAATGTTAGGGAAATGTTCTTTAAATTTTTCAAGATCCATTTGCCGGGCATCCAGGAATACATGTTCTGTTCCGGTAATTTTCATTTCATTATCGATAGCTCTTGCTACTATATCTCTTGGGGCCAGGTCTTTTCGTTCATCATAGCGTTCCATGAATGCTTCCTGGTTGATATTTCTTAATATACCCCCATCACCTCGAACCGCTTCTGTAATCAAAAAAGCCTGACCGCGCTTGCCTGCTTCAAATAAAGCTGTGGGATGAAACTGTATGAATTCCATATTCTCAATCCTGCCCTTGGCGCGGTACACCATGGCTACACCGTCACCTGTGGCGATATATGGATTCGTCGTGGTACGGTACACCTGCCCGTTGCCGCCTGTTGCCAGCAGGGTTATTTTGGAAAGAATTTTTTCTATGCGGTTGTTCTGCGCATTGAGAACATATACGCCGTAACAGCAGATATCAGGTGTTGCCTTGGTGACCAGGTAACCCAGGTGATGCTGTGTAATAATGTCAATCACAAAGCAATGGTGAATGACCTGAATATTCGGCGCACGTTTGATAGCTTCCAGCAACGCCCTTTCCATTTCTTTACCGGTAACATCTTTATGATG
>JANLYU010000476.1:0-1741 GCA_031365785.1 Flavisolibacter sp.
TCCTACCTTGAATGTTGGTATCAAGACCGGCATTCATCGCTTTAGCCTGGTGGCGATCAATGGCAATTGCCATGATACCACAACGGTCGTATATTTTTCTTACGGCACCCCCCACAATATCGACAGCATTCAGCTCGCGGATTACGGCTATTATGATACCAATGATTATGGCACTTCCATAGATGGTACCCTTGATAGCGGTTTTATCATGGGTGGGGTACAGGCGCTTTATAATTGCGGCCAAAAAGGACTGCTGGTTAAAATGAAAGACAAGGGCTGTATTGAATGGTCAAAGTTATACTGGAGAAACGTTGCTTATTGTGAATACGTCAATATCAAATCGGTGCATGCCTCACCGGATAGCAGTTATTATGCCGTGACGGAAAACGGTGAAGTGATGAAGGTGGATCAAAATGGGAACCTGATCTGGATCAAGAGGTGGCAGATCCAGAATATTGCTTATGCATTTTTGAGTGTTGACCAGTTAACGGTAGATAACAAAGGCTTTATTTATGCGTTTCAGAATATTTTAAACGTGGGCTGTGTGATAATGAAGATCGACCCTGCAGGAAATATTGTCTGGAACAAATTTTACAGGAATGGCTTCTGGGACGATAATAACATTCCCAAAAGCGACCTTACATATGTTAGGGGCATCACAGGTAAAGACAATAAAATATATGTAACGGGTCAGAATATGGTGAAATCTGGTCCATTCAGGTATTACAACTTCATGATGAAGATGGATGCCGGTACCGGAAAAACAGAATGGAAATACGGTTATTCAGATGATGCCAATGGAACAGACAATACCATGATGACATTTGATCAGCCATCTCAATATGGCAGTCTGGTAATGGTTGCCGGTTCCAACCAGGGTCAGTGGATCAACCTCATTGATACGGCCGGCAATATGCTTAAAAGCATCCGCGCACAATTCTCAACAAGTTATGTACCAAGAGCAACCAGGGCTACGGCAGATGCGAATGGCAACATCTACATCATGCAATGGGTGGAACAGTCACTCACCCTGCAGCCCTATTACATGTATTACACCAACTTTGTTAAGATCGACACTTTCCTCAATAAAAAGTGGGGCATGGTGTATGGCGTTTACTCACGTGGTTATTTTATGGATGCGGCCATGAATAAAAAAAATCAGTTTGGAGCTGCCGGAATGGATTTTGGTTTAGTCACTGATGGCTTCTTTGGTTCGAGGGATATGCGGTTTTTAAAAGTAGTGCACTCCGCGGGGTTTAGTCCGCAGGAATGTAATTACAGCACGTTGAACTATACCCTCACCACACCGTATATCAAACGCCTGAATTTTCAATGGGCAGCGGATTCTATATTGAACCTCTCCCCCTTTCCTGTCCCCACTGTCCTGGTCAGCGATGCCTTTGTCCAGGCAAGAAATTCCTGTCCCGACTTTATAGATTCCTGCAGCCTGTTCAAAATTACCGGTCCAAAATCACTGTGCAGTTTTACCAATACCTACACGTACCGGGTACACCGCAATAAAAAATGCGGACTGCTACCCAACTGGAAATTGCCCGCGAACGTGAGTATCGTCAATCAGACCGATAGTACACTCACCCTCCAGTTCCCAGGGTTTGGTTCTTTTAAAATTGGCGGGTCTATTTCCTCATGCACACCTGTAGCAGATTCACTCACGGTGATCATTCAACCTAAAACGGCAGCGCTTTTTTTAGGAAATGACACCACCATTTGTAACAACACC
>JANLYU010000305.1:0-17930 GCA_031365785.1 Flavisolibacter sp.
TTACTCCCAGTGCCGTATTGATGGCATCCATGAACTGCCGCTCTTTGATTTGCAATATAAAAAGCGCCTCTGGCTGATGTGTCAATTTGTTGATGATGAATCTTGTTTTTGATAAACCATCAATCAAATAGGGAACGATTAACTCCGGCCTAGCTGGCTGAAAAATTGCCATCGCTGCTTTTACAGATTGTTCCACAGAGTGTAATATAGGGACGACTCCCGCTGGAGGAGTTTCTGCGGTAATTTTAAAAATTCCTGAAATCGAAGTATCTATTCCATCAAAAAAACTTTTTTCATTTTCTACGGATGACACCAGGCTGAAAAGTCTTTCATAAAACTGATAAGAATTTCCATTGATCACGTGACGGTCTCCACCATTTTGTGAACGATGGAAACTATAACCAAGTAATGAAAAATTTTTGTAGGAATCGCCGATCCATGGACTATATATACCGGTGTTCAAAGCGATATTCCAGTGTTCTTCTTTTTTGATGCCGCCGCGATAAAATTTTAGTGCTTTCCATGGACGCAGACCCTCTTTGGAAATCTGTTCCGGGAAAGCATTGGGATCACCTGCCAGTTGAAATGCCAGCTGGCTGATCTCCCCTGCCGCCTGGTGATTTCCATGACCGTCCCGCACACTTCCATGAAACCGGGATACGATCACCATTGGCCGGTTGATCCTGATCACTCTTACCATTTCGCTGATCACATTTTGTTTGCCCCATTTTTCATAGGCTTCATCCACTCTTTTCGAAAATCCATAATCCACCAGGTTGGTGAAGTACAAATCATCCAGTCCATAATAACTTCCCGCTAGTAAAAACTCTTCTGTTCTGAGTAGCGCCAGCTGGTCGAAAGATTCGACACCTAAAATATTACCGCCACTTTCACCTCGATTGAGAGACAATAAAGAAGTACGCGCACCAATACCTCTGCTAAGGTAAGTGAGCAAGTCAGCGTGCTCATCATCCGGATGCGCCTGAGTATGCATCACACTTCCCGTTGTTTGCAACTTCAATAATCTTTGCCATATACCGCTGATCCCATGGTCTTGTGGAAGATTCCTTGCGCCCTGTTTTTCACCGGTCAGGGTCAATACCTTAAATAAAGGTGACGGATTCGGTTGCGCCCATGTAACAGAGGAATGATAACACACAAATCCTGTTATCAACATGTATTTTACTTTTTGCATCAAAAAAGTAAACAAGTAATTGATCCATTTCATAACCAGAAATTTGCTTTATTCACTTAAATTAAGATTTGTAAGTGAATTGAGGGTCAATACACCAGGTAAAATTTTTTAATTGAATTTGAAAATGCCGGTTTAATTTCAGCGATACAGGAAATTATGTTGAAGAAATCTTTGCTTTTGATCATATGGGTGCTGGTGCATTTTGTTGCTTTTGCTCAAAAGAAAAATCAGTCTTACCAATTACATATGCATAAAACTTCCTTACCGGTAAAGGTGGATGGGATCATGGATGAGGAAGCGTGGAAGGAATGCGAAGTGGCCACTAATTTTTACATGGTGTTACCTATGGATACCAGCTTTGCCCGTGTTCGTACGGAAGTTAGGATGACATATGATAATAAGAATCTGTATCTCATTGCTACTTGTTTCAATGCGGTTCCGGGCCCTTATTTTGTAGAATCACTGCGCCGGGATTTTGCTTTTGGCAAAAACGATAATTTTCTCATGTTTCTAGATCCTTTTGACGACCGCACCAACGGTTTTTCATTTGGAGCCAATGCTGCAGGTGCCCAATGGGATGGAATTATGTCTGGCGGTGGCAGCATGGATCTCAATTGGGACAACAAATGGATTTCCGCAGTTAAAAATGATCATGATAAGTGGGTTTTTGAAATGTCCCTACCCTTTACCTCTATCCGTTATAAAAAAGGTATCAGGGAGTGGGGTATCAACTTCAGCAGGTTGGATTTAAAAACCACAGAAAAATCAAGCTGGGCCCCCGTTCCCAGACAATTCCCAACAGCTTCATTAGCCTATACAGGCATTTTAATGTGGGATGATTTTCCTCCGGATCCAGGTACCAACATCTCTGTCATTCCATATGCACTTGGGGGAGTGAGTAAGAATTACGAATTCAATAAGCCCACCATTTTTCAAAAAAAAGTAGGAACAGATATCAAAATCGGGATTACCTCTTCTTTAAATGCTGACTTCACTATCAATCCGGATTTCTCTCAGGTAGAAGTGGACAGGCAAGTCACCAATCTGGACCGATATGAATTATTTTTCCCGGAACGCAGGCAATTTTTCCTCGAGAACGGTGATTTATTTGCCAACTTTGGATACCCGTTTGTACGTCCATTTTTCTCCAGACGGATTGGATTAGGGGTGCCCATCCGGGGAGGTGTTCGGTTGAGTGGAAGACTCGATAAGAATTGGAGGATCGGGTTAATGGACATGCAGACCGCTAGTGTCAAGGAAAAGAACTTACCCGATCAGAATTTTGCCATTCTGGCTCTTCAGCGGCGTGTATTTGCAAGGTCAAACATTACCTTTCTTGTAGTGAATAAGGAATCCGTTAATTACCATCCTTTGCGTGATTCGCTACGGCCTGTCTATGGACAATACAATCGCAACATGGGTTTGGAATATAACCTGGCTTCATCCAACAACGTGTGGACAGGAAAGGCATTTTTAGTAAAATCATTTTCTCCCGGAATCACCTCAAAAGATTTGGTACAGGGTGCACATATCCAATACAACACCAGGAACTGGAACGTGCAGTTGCAGGAAGAATATGTAGGTAAAAATTACCTGGCAGAAGTGGGGTATGTTCCAAGAAACGGATATTATAAATTCAATATCACTGCAGGACCTTTATATTTTCCTAGAGGTGGTAAGATCCTGAGCCATGGCCCTAAGGTAAATATCAACTATTTTTTCAATGAAGCTTTTCAATCCACGGACCATCTGGATATACTATCCTATGCCTTCAACTTCCGAAAGCAAAGCGTTTTTTCTCTTGGACTTACCGATGAATATGTTGAGTTACTCAAACCATTTGATCCCACCAATTCCGGAAAGGATACGCTGTCCCGTGGCACGATGCATCACTGGAATGCGATCAGATCAGAATACATTTCCAAACCACAAAGTGTTTTCAGATTTTCATTCAATACCAGTTATGGTGGCTATTATGTGAGTGGCACCCGGTTGAATATTGGTGGAGAAATGAGTTACCGGCTTCAACCATATGCCAGTTTTTCAATCAATGCCAATTATAATGACATCAGACTTCCCGCTCCCTGGAACCAAACCACATTTTTGCTTTTAGGAATGCAGGTGGATGTAACCTTTACCAACAAAATATTTTTCACTAATTTTTTACAGTACAACCAACAGACAAAAAATATCAACCTCAATAGCAGGTTTCAGTGGCGCTACCACCCGGCCTCTGATATTTTCATAGTGTATACGGATAACTACCTTCAGGTTCCCTTTTCAGTAAGAAACAGGGCTCTGGTAGTCAAACTTACTTATTGGTGGAACAAAGGTTAAATATCAAATGATGGATAGGTTTTGAAAAATAACTTCAGGTTAATGAAAAGAGGTCTCAAATCCTGCTAATTCTTACCCCGCCAAATTTCAGGTCTTTGGCAATCATTATCACAGAGGCGTTAACTGTTGAATCTATTTATTCATTTTTAGTAGATACTTACACAAGTGGAATTTGGTATTATCATTGTGCCTACCCTTCATAAATGATTTTATGGCAACAGTAAAAAAAAAGGGAAAGGCAGCAAAAAAGAAAACCGTACCTAAGAAAAAAAACACAGGGAAGAATACATTACACGTAAAAAATTCCCTGGTAAATAATATTAATGCCAAAAAAAAGAAAGGCACTTCCAACAGCAAGAAAAACTCTACAGTTTCAAAGAAATCCTATAAAAAAATGGAGCGTAATTGGGGAAAGGAAAAATAATGACTGTGTCCAACTATTCGAAATGTATTCCGGAGGAGTACTTATGTATCCATATTCACCGCAGTAATGCCATATTATTTTATTCCTGAAACATTTATTTGATTCAACCATTCCAAACAATTCTCTGTCCAAGAATGTAACCATTTGTTACCAATAGCCAAGCCAAATCCATGACCACCAATTGGGTAAATATGCAGTTCTGCAGGGATATTATTTTTTTTGAGAGCCGCATAAAACACCAGGCTGTTTTCCACCGGAACTGCTTGATCATCGCCGCAATGAACAATAAACGTGGGCGGCGTTAGTTTACTAACCTGTAGTTCATTTGAATAATTGTTAACCAGCTGCATGGAGGCACTATCCCCCAGTAAATTGGTAGCTGAGCCCTGGTGAGCAAAAGGCTTCGAAAAGGTGATCACAGGATAAACCAATATCATAAAATCAGGCCTTGATCCCATTTTTTCAATCGTATCACCAGAAGTACTGTCACCGGTATCAAAATGTGTTCCTGCTGTAGAAGCCAGATGTCCACCGGCGGAAAAACCCATGATGCCAATCTGATCTTTTTTAATGTTCCATTGATCTGCATGGAACCGAACCATCCGAATGGCTCTTTGAGCATCCAGCAATGGCGTAAGGTGGGGTATTTTACTGGATAGAGGATCAGGAAGACGATATTTCAACACGATGGCTGCAATTCCATTGGCATTTAACCATTTTGCTACGTCTGTCCCCTCCCAGTCGTATGCTAAAATCTGATACCCCCCGCCGGGACAAATGATAACCGCCTGTCCGTTAGCGCTTTTCCTGGCAGGCAGGAACACCGCTATGGAAGGAATTTGAACATTCTTAATTCTAATGATATCCGTACTGTCGGCAATTTCTTTAAGAGTAGTTTTTTTTTGATTGGGAATTTTCCCATTTGCCCATAAGGGTAAAGTGATGTCCTGTGTCATGCCATGGAATGAAATGAGTATGAAAAAGAAGAATGAATATCTCATGCAATGGAATATACCGATCATTAAATAATAAATGGCCCGTTGTAACAACTATTTCGAATTACCGTTTCAAAACAATCGCTTCTGTAATCCTGATCTTTCACCTGCAGTTGATGAGTGATTCAATCACTCATTCAATTTTAATTTACCCATCAGATAAGTACCAATATCCCTGCCCTGCTTTTCCCCTGCAGCAATTCCGGTACGGTAGTGTATACCACCATATACCCTGCTGATCGAAGCTTCCTGAGCCGCCTGAATAAAAGAAGAAAATTTCCTTTTCATTCCAATGTATGCCAGGTCACTAGTGTCTTCAAAAGCCACTTCATCACCTATTGTTTGAGTGAGCACTGTAGCAGCTGCAAAAGAAATTCCGCTATGGCCGCTGGAGTGCTCAGGAAATGGTGGGGTTTGTAAAAATGGCAACCAATTACGGTCAAACCATTCATTGATTACCGTGACGGGCCTGATCAGTTGCACTTTGTATTTCTCATCCCAGCAGGAAATAAAAGTATCAAATATGGCCGCACCAGTTAAACAGTAAATCTGAGCAGTTTTAGCGGCACTCAAACCTTTCTGCTGGCAGGCAATTCCTGTAATTCCTATCCAGTGACCAACCGGCGTAATCTTTTTGTTGCCATACATAAGATGACCCGAGTGCTCCAAAACAAAAGGATTGTCATCCCAGTAACTGGCTATGGTCTTTTGTTCTTCTGTGAGGTTCACCCCAATGGAATACACTTCTTTGGCGACCTGATAAAATGCACTGTTAGAATCTTTTGAAAAACGAGGTGGCGCAGGGCATGTAAATTGAGTAGCAGAACCCACCGCAAGTGGTTTTATCATACCCCACCAGGGTTCTGCGCCATCCAGATAATCCGGTGGTGTGGGCCTCCATTTACCTTCTTCTTCACTGCCCAGGCTTTTAGGCATACCCCTTGTCATTTTATAATTATCCTGTGTCGTACGCTCCAGAATTTTCTTTCCTATCCTTTCACCAAAATCCATTGAGCGGGAATAGGTTTTTTCATCCAGGTGAGATTTGAAATCAGCTAATATTTTATTTTGATAATTGTTAAGGGTGTCTGCTGAAAAAGTAATCTTCTCGGCCACAGTAAAAAAAGCTTTCGTAGCAGCCAGAAAATAGTTGTACGATTGGCCTTTTTCCGGAACCGGCAATGTTGAAAATCCATTCAGCTGGGCTGTCAGGGAAGGAAGTCCTGGTTCATTAAACCTGATAGCTTCATAAGCAGCTAGAGAGCAGTACACATAGATCCGGCTAGCTACTGGAGGTGAGAACATGTCATGAATAATCACCTGGGTCAACTGGTTCATGTTCTGGTGCAACAGGCGGGCTTCGTTTAGAATCTTAGTATCACCAGTTGAAGTGGAGTGCTGACAAGCAAATGATCCTAAAAGGAGGATCATGTAAAAACTAACGAAAAGAGAGTTGCTATAAAATAATTTTCTATTTTTTTCAGGCTTCATATAATTGTTGTTGAAAAAGTTTCACTTTATAGCTCCTAAGGTTGCCACAATATCCCATAATAAAATTACCTGCATGAGGTGTTCACGTTCACCAGTGATCCAACTCTAATTTCATAAATCAAGTCATCAAGGATTTTTTTTTAAAAGGCTACAGTTCGCGTTCCACCATGGCTTTTAATAATTTTTACAGACCTCATATTTGAATCAAAATTCAGCGATCTCGAAGACTGTGACAAATAGGATGCACCATAACTAAATTCACATTTTTGCATGCTACCATTTTTAAATTGGATCATGCCTGACTCGTCATCCGGTTCCAGTAAGATGGAAGGTCTGTTTTTGTTGACTCTGAATATCTTTAACGGGCCCCTGTTTGCAGCTGATGCCAACAATTCCCTATTGTTAGTTCCCTGCAGTTTCACCAGGGCTTTGGAATTTCCTGGAACAAACCATCCACTCTGTTGAATGGTTACAGGGAGAAATCCACCTTTTCCATTGCCCTTCAGGTATAAACCATTGCCCGCATCATACCTTCCTACTGAAACTTCTGTACTATAATCATTTCCGGTGATCAGCACATCTAAATTACCATCACCATCAAAATCCTCAGCGAGCATGCCGTTCATACATGTGTATTGAACCGAAGGGGGTAATGGCGACACCTGGAAAGTTCCGTCACCATTATTTTTAATATAGCTGTTGGCCAGCCAGTTGGCAGTTAAAACCCTTGCACCTTTCAATTCTTCCGGAGAAAACATCTGGCTGAAGGTAGCGGCAGCGTAGGAGTTATAGTTTTGAAATTTTGATTTAAAGCCTATCATCTGTTTGGTCAGGTCGTCACGCGTATGTGCTGCGAATTCCTTTTTTTCCAAATCTTGCTGTGATGCAGGTAAATAAAGAGTAGGAATTGCATCGAGGTTACCGTTGTTGTCAAAATCCTTGGCATATAAGTGTACTGGTTCTTTGTCACTGGCGCGGTAAAAAGAATTCAGTCCCAGGTTTCCGGCGATATAATCGATATCTCCATCATTATCAAAATCTCCGGGTAATAAACTTGTCCACCAGCCTAATTGTTTACTGATGCCGGAAGTTGTGGTAGCATCCTGAAAAACCCCATGGTTATTTTTTAAGAATGTAATGGGCATCCATTCACCACAAAGTATAAGATCCTGCCATCCATCATTATTAAAGTCAGTAAAAATAGCGTCACACACAAGACCAACTTTACCAAGTGTTGGGGCTACGGTAGATGTGACATCAGTAAATTTGATCACCCCATTCTTCGAATCATTTCGGTAGATACTGCTGGATACAGGATTGGGGTATTTCCAGGGATCCACCCTTCCCGCTACAAATACATCCAAATCACCATCCTTGTCGTAATCTGCCGCCCGTACACATGATTTAGAATTTTTGTTCAAAGGCAAGGCAGCATCATTGATCGTAAAATTTCCCCTGCCATCATTGATATATAATTTATCAGCGTAGGGTTCTGATTGTGATTCATTTTCATATCCACCGCTGGCAATGTAAATATCTAGATCTTTATCGCCATCCGCGTCAAAGAGCAAAATGCCCAGGTCTTCCCAACGTTTCGTTGCCAGGGTGGCTCCGGGTATCAGTTCCTTTTCTGTAAACGTGCCGTTCTTTTGCTGTACCATGATCGTAGCACTATGAGAAAAACTACCACCTATTACCATATCATCCAGACCATCTCCGGTAAGATCACCGCTTGCGAGGGCAGGTCCGTTTTCGGAAAATTTATGAGGTAGCAATTTTTGAATGTTGAAATCAACGAAGTCAGTTTCTTTTTGCTGAAAAGTATCGCCTACTTCCCGGCTTATTTCTGTAAACAACGGTGCTGCAGTTTTTGATTTTACTTGCCATGAATATTGTTCGTGTGCGTCGGAAGCAGACACTATCAGGGTTTGATTAACAGGTACATTTTTAATCACCTGCATTTTCCCACCTGGCCATTTGATGATCACGGAGTCAATCCGTGCTGATGCACCCACACCAAAATGCGGATCCGCCTGTACAGACGATAAGTACCCGCGGTAAGGTGTATGTTCATACACCTGTAACTGTTTTCCATCATGCAATTCCACCCATGCACCAAAACCATTTTTATTGAGTCCCTCCCCCAGCAATCTAATATTGAGGTAATTGGCTATGCTCTTCTTATTGCTGTTCACATTTTTATAAACTGAAGCCGGATCATTGATATTATTGATCACCACATCAAGATCCCCGTCATTATCCAGATCCACATAAGCTGCGCCATTGGAAAAAGTTGGTTCCGTAAGTCCCCAGTCAGCGGATACATTTTCAAAGTGCATATCGCCCCTATTCCTGAATGCGTAGTTATGAATTTTTACAGCTGGGATTTGCTCAAGTAATTGTTTTTTGGAAGCAATGGAAAAAGATTCATTTCTGAACGCAATAAAGTCATGATCAGTTACGTCTTTTGGAAATCCATTCGTGATGATCATATCCCTCCAGCCATCATTGTCAAAATCTGCTACAAGGGGTGTCCAGCTCCAGTCAGTTTCACTGACACCCGAAAAAAATCCTATTTCACTAAAAACAGGGTCACCTACAGAGTCATTGTTCAGAAAACGAGGACCATCGTTCAACTGAACCACATTTCGCACATACTGGTATTGATATCCAAAATAATCGCTGTTTTGATAGGTTTGATAACTATTCGCATTCAGCATCATTTTTTTTCGGTAGTTGTCTTCCGGGTTCATATCCATTTCCACCACATCTGGCCTGCCATCATTATTCAGATCCACCACATCATTTCCCATAGCATTCGCTGCCGTATGTTTGAAGTAGGAAGTAACCTTATCTGTAAAAGTGCCATCGCCATTGTTGATGTATAAAATATTATTGGAAAGGTAGTCGTTGGAAATATAAATGTCCTTCCATCCGTCCTGGTTTATATCAGCAACCGCCACGCCATGGCTATACCCTTCAATAGTAATTCCAGCTTCTTTCGAAACATTGGTGAAAACAGGATGTTTCAAACTATCATTCCATTCATTTTTATATAAACGGCCCGTACTGGGATGTTCGCCATGGAGCATCCGGGGTCTGAATTTATTGGGATAATCACCATGAATGATTTCATTCACTGCAATAAATACATCCAGGTCGCCATCATTATCATAATCAAAGAAATCCGCCATCGTAGAATAAGTGGTGTCGTCAAGTCCATATTCTGCTGCCATTTCTTTGAAAACCGGCACTCCGTTTTTCAATCCCTGGTTAACGTATAATAGGTTTTTACGTTGGGCTGCATCTTTTTTAATAGAGGTGCAAACATACATATCCTGCCAGCCGTCGTTATTGATGTCCACCACTGCTACGCCTCGGCACCAGCGACCTGCACCACCCACCGCGGCGATATCAGTAATATCTTCAAATTTAAAATTTCCTTTGTTGAGGTATAACTTATTAGACACCAGGTTTCCTGTAAAGTAAATATCCGACAGGCCGTCATTGTTGAAATCACCTATACCCACACCACCCCCATTGTACACATTTTCATAATCCAGTACATTGATGCTGTCGTTTTCCTGGATGGTGTTGTTAAAAAGAATCCCTGTACTTGTACCCGGTACCTGTTCAAACAAACCTTTTTTATGGGTGCAGTCCAGGAATATAGTGCTGCACAAAAGGTATAAATATAAGTTTCGAAACATTTTATATATGGTAATAAATAAAAATAGAGCAGAAATGAATCTGCCCTATTAAAAAACGATGATCAATTATGCTTAGTAGCCTTGGTTCTGTTTTAATTTGGCAGTTCCACCGGCAGCACTCAAGTCAATCTGAGCCTGAGGTACAGGAAAATATTCACTTTTGTTAGCTTTAAAAGTAGCCCCTAACAAATAATTACGTTTATTGATAGCCTGCGAAGATTCGTAAGTAAGGTACCTGTTCAACTCTGTAGCAGCTATACCCCAGCGTACCAGGTCAAAGAAACGGTGGCCTTCCATACCGAGTTCAAGTGTTCGTTCGTAACGTACAGCAAGTCTGGCCGTAGCCTGGTCTGCAAATGCAGTGTATAATCCAACTTTATAATTCGCAGCAGGACCAGTTCCAGCTACATTCTTCACCCAGCTAACCGGATCAGCGGCACGGGCACGTACCATATTCACCAGGTCTTTTGCTGTAGAAAGACTTCCCACTTCTATCTCTGCTTCAGCCAACATCAAAATAACATCAGCAAACCTGATCAATGTGTAATTATTAGCCGTAACACCACTTGTCCAAAAAGATTTATCTGTTAAAGATCCAGTTTGAGATTTGTAGTAAACATTCTTTTTTGAGGCATATGGACCAGAATAGGGCTGGTCGCGAATCCAGTCATTACCAGGATGGGGGCCCCAGTCGAGATAAGGGATGCCTCTCCTACCAACGGTCCAGTCCAAGCGTGAATCCAGCGTACCAGCTTCCGGTACAAATGGGTCAGAAGATTTCAAACCCTGGTCACTTTTTACTTCTGTAGCATTGTGGTTAACTAAATTAGGTAATCCTGTTACCGCATCTACCTGAAATGAATTTACTAAATCCTGGGAAGGTTGAAAAAAGCCACAGCAACCACCAGGTCCACCGTTATAAGGGAAGTTCAACACTTCGCCCCATCCACCATTAGCAGCATCTGCAGCACCATCATTGACTGAATACTGCACTGCAAAAACTGATTCAGAACTGTTCTTTGTTTCGGCATTAAAGTTATCCTGGAATTTTGCTAATAATTTATAAGGAGTTCCCTGAGCGGTGACCCCACTTGTATAAACATTATTCAGAACTGTTTTAGCTTCAGCAAATTTCTTTTCGAACAATAATGCTTTGCCATATAAGGCACCGGCGGCCCATTTGTTGACACGACCTTTTGCGCTCATCACAGCAGGCAGATTGTCGTAAGCGAATTTCAGATCAGCCTCGATCTTAGGCCAGATATCTGCTTCGTTGGACACATTAGGTTCAGCAATGGTTTCGTCAATATAAGGCACTTTATTGAACATTTTTTTCAGTTCAAAATGATAGTGACCTCTCAAAAAACGTGCTTCACCTGTAATACGCTTTTTGTCTTCCGCTGTGGCATCTGTAGCTGCTGCCAAAGCCTTGAGGGTATTGTTGCAACGATTCACCCCTTCATAACAAATTTTCCATTTCTGATTGAAATAATCATTACTGGGTGTGGCTTCAAATCGCTCAATAGGGTTGATGTCAGGCTGGTCACCAGCATCAGATCCTTTGTGTGCTTCACCACCAATGACACTACCGTAAACCCAGTTGGTTCCGGATGACTGCCATCCGCCAAGAAATACACCACCCCCATCGATAAAGCCATCCAACACTGAATAAGCTCCGATCAAAAGTGCTTCAGACCCTTTTACGTTAGAGAGGGTAACGGCTGATAAAGATCCCGGAGGTGTTCTTTCCAGGAAACTCTTCTTGCAGGAATAGATCACTACTCCCATCAGCGAAAGAGATATAAAAACGATACTAACTTTTTTCATACTGTATTATTTCAGCTAAGATTAAAAATTTACATTCAAACCCACCAAATATTGTTTAACGGTTGGGTAAGCACCAGCGTCGATGCCAAAGTTGTCCTGACCTCCAATGATTTCAGGATCCAGACCCTTGTATTTTGTTTTTGTAAACAGGTTAGTTCCCTGAACATACAAATGCAGTCTATCAATCTTAACATGGTTCAGCAATTTGGCCGGAAGCGTATAGCCGATCGTCAGGTTTTTCATACGCAGATATGAGGCATTTTCCAAATAGTAGGAATTGGGAACACCATTATTACTGAAGTTAGAAACGTTTTCAGCAATCGGTGTCTTTGCATTTGGATTGGTGGCAGAGAATGAATTATACAAAAGATCTTTACTTTTTGCTCCCTGGAAGGAAGGGAAGAAATCAGTAAAATAACGGGTATAATTAATGGCATCAGCACCTTTGGATCCATAAAGGAAGATGGAAATATCAAAACCCATAAAACCAGCATTGACATTGAATCCATAAGTAAATTGAGGATTAGGATCGCCAAAGAAAACGCGGTCAGAGTCCGAAATTTTACCATCCCTGTTAGCATCGAGATATTTAAACCTGCCTACCCCTGCACCATCCTGTTTGGGTGACGAGGCACTATCAGCTGAATTCTTGAATAAGCCGATGACCTTATATCCATAAAATGAACCTACGGGATGACCAATGGCATTTCTTACAAAATTTCCAATTCTTGAACCACCAGTTTCATAGAAAGTATTGCCTTCTGCAAGTCCGGTTATTTTATTATTATAGGTGGTAAAAGTTCCTGTAATATCAAGTGTTACCCTTTTGTTGGCAGCTCCAAAACCTGTTTTCTGGGATACCATGATGTCAACACCTTTGTTTACCATGGAAGCCGTATTATAGAAAGTGCTTGGGGCTGCATAGGCCAGACCTCCGGTGGCTACACCACTTCTCTGGAATAACAGGTCTTTGGTACTTTTCTTATACCAGTCAAAAACCAATTCTGTTTTACCACCAAAAAAAGAGGCGTCGAAACCAACATCTGTAGTCCTGTTCTCTTCCCATTTTCCATTGGGGTTTCCAACGAAATTGGACTGAAAGCCAGTGGTAGCACTATTGCTTGTACCATAGATATCGTAGTACGAACTACCAATACCCTGGTTGAACTGGGTGAATGCATTACTTGGGTTGATCCGCTGGCCACCCATAATTCCATAACTACCCCTTAACTTAAGGTCGTTCAACCAGGAAATACCCTGCATAAAACTCTCTTTGGAAATGCGCCATCCTAATGATGCCGCAGGGAAAACTCCATATCTGTGAGCCGGACCAAAACGGGATGAACCGTCGCGACGTACGGTCACACTGGCGAGGTATTTATCATTGAGTGAATAATCCACCTTACCAAAAAGTGAATATAATGCTGACGGAGTATATGGTCCGCCATTGGCCACCTGACCGGAAGATCCATTATTCAAAGAACGGAAAGCTGGATTTTCAAGGAAGTATCCACCTCTTCTTGCTTCAATGCTTCTTCCATTATCCTCTATTGCTTCAGTACCTGCGATAGCTGATAAATTGTGAATTCCTGCAAAAACATTTTTATAGCTCAGCTGGTTAGTCCATGTCCAGGAACGGAAACGATTGAATACTTCAGTATAGGTATTACCTGAATTGTTTTCCGCTTGTTCATACGTGCGATTGACGAAATAATAATAGTTACCGCTATTCATTTGTCCGCCTATTGACGAACGTGCGGTAAAATGTTTCAGGATGTCGACTTCAGCATACATGTTTCCAAACAATCCCATGTTCTGACCCTTATTGTCTTTTGAACGGACACGGTTGGCGTAAGGGTTGGTGGCGTTTCCGAGGCCTGGAGCGCGTGTTCCAGCGAAATTTCCCATGATGTCATAGATAGGAATAATAGGCTGGCTTCGGTAAGCCATTGCTATTTCTGTACCCTCATTATTATTGCTTGGTGTATTGTCTTCATTGTAGGAAATCTGCAGATTTTCTCCTATACGAATGTTGTTCTTCACCGTGAATTCCGTATTGATCCTTGCTGTATATCTTTTGAAATAGTTGAAGATCAAAATACCCTTCTGGTCAAAATAATCAAAGCTGAATAAATAACGGCTTTTATTGGCGCCACCGGAAACAGCCAGGTTATGGTCCATGATCGGTGCATTGTGTGTAATGGCTTTGTACCAGTTAGTACCTACTTTGTTTGCTCTTGCAATCAGGTATGCACTTCCGGGATCATCGATGTTCAATTTGTATTTAGCGGGATCTACCCGTGGGTCGCCTTCAAATAATCCACCTGAAGAACCACCTAAGATATAATCAGGCAACACTGGCTTGGCACCGCCACCATACTGATTGGTGGGAGGTGTTTGTCCTGAATTTCTGTAAGCAAGGAAGGTCAGATCAGCCTGGCCCTGGGGATTCAACAAATTGGTGAATCCTTCACCTGGATCCTGTCTGCCATAATAAGTATTATAACTCACTTTGGCCGCACCCTGGCGACCTCTTTTTGTAGTGACGATGATGACACCCTGCGCTGCACGGGCTCCATAAATAGAGGCAGAAGCGGCGTCTTTCAACACCTGCAAGGATTCAATGTCATTGGGACTGATTCCACCCAGGCCACCTGTTGGTACTCCATCAATAATATAAAGTGGTGAATTGGCTCCAAAGTTAGAAAAGCCCCTGATTTTTACAGTGGGTGAAGCACCCGGAACACCAGAAGTAGTCACGGAAACACCCGATGCCCTTCCTTGTAACTGAGATTCTGCGTTCGATGAAGGGATAGATTTCAGGTCTTCCACTTTGACCACAGACACAGAACCGGAAATGTCCTTGCGCGCCTGTGAAGTGTATCCTGTAACTACCACTTCATTTAAAGTAGAACCGGTGTTGGCTAAAGTAATGTTCACAGAGGACTCTCCCCTGACAGTTACTTCTTTGGTGTCAAGTCCAACATAAGAAATGGTAAGCACACGGTGATCGCCGGGCAAGGTTAAGGAATAACGTCCCTGATCATCAGTGGTGGCGCCCTGGTTGGTGCCTTTTACCATTACAGATGCACCCTGTAAGGGTTCATTTTTTGAATCTGTAATTCTTCCTGAAATTGTTTTTTGTTGTGCCTGAACAAATAAGCCTGTGAAGAGCAGGCACAGGGCATAACACAACCGCACAAAAGTTCTTTTTGAAAGCATAGTCAATCGTTTAAATTTAATTGATTTCTAATAAGCATTGAGGAGTTCGTAATCCAATAAGCGCGAAAAAGTTATGACTAGTTTTTTAATTAACAAAAAAAATGTTAAAAGTTTTATTAAATAAGTGAAAATGTCAGAAACCTTAAACAATATCAAAAGATCGAATCGTGTAATAAAAGACAACCTGCTTCATAAAGTTGCTGCATACCAGGTACTCAATATTTTAACAACACACTCAGCCAACATTATAAACTCATTGAACCCTGTTGTAAAATTCATTTTGTAACTCCAGTGTCTTTGTGTCACTCTTTACTGCTTTCAAAGCCTTTATTAAAGCGTTGATGGTGTATTCCGTAATGGCTTCTCCTAATTCCCTGGTGGCCACCGCGCCCTCACCCGCATAATGATTCGGGAAGGAACTGTACCACCAGATGGCCGTATACAGGTCTGGAAGCAACAAACGTTTTTGATTCACGCCCGACTCATTTCTGGCCCTGTCCATTTTTACCAGGTCTGGCCTCAGGTACAACAGGGTTGACGTTTCCCTTTCACCTGCGTGCTGATCAGTTGCTGCGTTAGACTTGCGCAGTTTTGCCACTTTCGCATTCTGGGTAGAATCAGGAGTGGGTTCAAAGAAATAAACGGCGTAGGGAGGGCGTTTTTCTAACTGTGTCTGCACAAAAAAACGTAACATATTCGGGTTACCGCCATGTCCATTGATAATTACAATTTTAGTAAACCCATTTCGTGCTATTTCAGCACAAGTGGCATCCAGCAATTCCAATAAAAGGGTGCTGGGTAGAGCAAATGTTCCTGGCTGGTGTTTGGCTTCATATATCTGGCCATAAAAATAATCCGGAAACACTACGGCATATTCCTTTTTAGTGGCCCGCGCTGCCCATTCCCGTACATGAATCAGGTCTGAACCGATAGGTGCATGGGGACCGTGCTTTTCCAGAATACCAATAGGAAGGATGCAGGTTTTATTGGACGAGTCCAAAGCCTTTTGCCAGTCACTGGCCACTAATTCATCCCAGCGGGCGGGTAAGGTCTGCGCACTGATGTTGAAGAAACACCAAAGTAATAAGGATAGAATGAGTGTCTTTTTCATATTCGTTCCGTTGTATTGAGGGATTCAAATTGACTATGGTGATAAATTGATGTAAGAATGAAACCTTTAGCATGTCATGCTTCCGGAATTTGAATGACCATCATTACTCTTCCAGCAAAGTCATAGATTTTAAACCTGCCCTGCGCCTTAATTCATCAATAGGCATGAGGTTAAAGCGGCCTACTTGTTTTTTGCCTTTATATGTAACCACCTTTAACATGACCGCATCTTTGGGAGGCGTTAGCGGGACTGTATATTTAGGATAGTACCTGTCAGGAAAGGAATTATCGAAGCTGTAATAAATATCAAGGCCTTGAACTTCTGTACTCAATGCCACCTTCACCGTACTATCCGCTCCTTTTGTCACCGTAAATATAGGGTCATATACACTTGGCGCATATTTGACTTCCGCAGCATCAAGGCGGGAGAAATGGGTTTCCACTTTATTAAAGAAATGGTTCCAGTCTTTTTTTTCTTTTGGCGACCAGGCAGTTTCAGCAATGGCCATCCCACGGGGCCAGGTCATGTACTGTGCCTGACGCATATTGTAAATCTGTTCCGTCCAAAGGTTAGCCTGAGCACCTTTGATCAGTTTGGGATTAACACCATCCGGTAAAGGTTCAAAATCGTACGCCTTGTTGAGCCGAAGCGAAGCATAGATGCGGGATTCAATAACAGGATCGGCCTGCATATAATCAAGGTAAGCAAAGGTGGTGGGGCTCATCACTACCTCATGACCCATTTGTGCCGCTGCAATGCCACCTTTCATACCACGCCAGCTCATCACCGCAGCACTTGGCGCCAACCCACCTTCCATAATCTCATCCCAACCCATGAATTTCTTTCCTTTGGAAAGGACGATCTTTTCCAGTCTTTTTTCAAAATAGCCCTGGACCTCTTCTATATTTTTCAAACCCTCCTTTTGCATCAGTGATTTGATGGCGTCACTTTTTTCCCAGTAATTATGAGGTGCTTCATCGCCACCGACATGAATGTATTCAAATGGAAACAGCTGGGCCACCTCAGTGATTACTTTGTCTAAAAAGGTATATACCTTTTCATTGGCAGGACAAAGCGTGTTATCTACTAATGCTATGGGCGGAGCGCCTTTAGACCAGTCCATAATCTTTTCGCCTGACCGCACCCTGTATTGATCAGCACCTGGGGTGCAGGAAAGGTCGGGATAGGAAACGATAGCGGCAAGGCTATGACCCGGTACGTCAATTTCAGGAAGAATATTGACAAATCTTTCTTTGGCATATTGCACCAGTTCCCTGATATCGTTCTGGGTATAAAAACCACCGTAATCGCGTGGTTCATCAGCTGATGGTGGATAGAAAGTTCCAAAGTAGCCTTCCCTTTTTACATTGAAAGCACCCACTTCGGTAAGACGGGGCAGGCTTTTGATCTCAATGCGCCAGCCCTCATCATCAGTCAGGTGAAGGTGAAGCAAATTGAATTTATACCGCACCATGTCATCGATGTACTGCTTTACATCAGCCTTGGTAAAAAAATGCCGGGAAACATCAAACATCAAACCTCTCCAGCTAAACCGCGGATAATCGGTGATTTCAACCACCGGTGCCTGCCAGCTTACTGCGGACACCACCGATTTACT
>JANLYU010000309.1:0-12274 GCA_031365785.1 Flavisolibacter sp.
TGTTCTTTTTGCGTTGATCAAACAATTAAAAAAGTCTCCGGAACAACTGGGTAAAGAAATCGGAGAGCATCTCGTCTTACATAACCAGCAACTTTTTACAAAATATAATATCATCAAAGGATTTTTAAATCTTTCGGTCACTGATGTTTTTTGTACCGGATTTCTTTTAGGAGATGCCAACAAGGTGACCAATCGGTTGATAGCAAAAGGTAGAAAAGTGATCGTTGAATATTCTTCACCCAATACCAATAAACCACTGCACCTCGGCCATCTAAGGAATAATTTCCTTGGTTGGAGCGTTGCGGAAATTTTGAAAGCCAGTGGAAATGAAGTGCTCAAAACCTGCATTGTCAACGACCGCGGGATACATATTTGTAAAAGCATGATTGCATGGGAAATGTTTGCTGGTGGTGCTACGCCAGAAAGTACTGGCATCAAGGGTGATCATTTCGTTGGAGCTTTCTACGTGCGATTTGAACAACAGATCAGGGAGGAAGCCGCACAGCTTTCACTTACAATTGAAAAGGGAGACTTTCAGCAAATTACAGATAAAAACAGGTTACGGTTAACGGAACTGGTTGAAATTAGAGAGCGTCTGAAACACAGCAATGACAAAGACCATGAAAGGCGTTTGAAAGCGGAGGAAGAAATAAAAGAAATCATTCGGGCCAGTACGCCCGTGATGAGGAAAGCACAGCAAATGCTGGTGGATTGGGAAAAGGGTAAGCCGGAAGTCATTTCATTATGGAAAAAAATGAATGGATGGGTATACAAGGGCTTTGATGAAACCTACCAAAGAATTGGAAGTGATTTTGATAAAATATATTATGAAAGTGACACCTACCTTTTAGGGAAAAAATTTGTGGAACAGGGGCTCGAAAAAGGAATTTTGCTTCGCAAGGATGATGGAAGCACCTGGATTGACCTTACAGATGAAGGACTTGATGAAAAACTTTTATTAAGAAAGGACGGCACCTCAGTCTACATCACCCAGGACCTGGGCCTTGCAGATGAAAAATTCAAAGATTTTCCATACGAACAAAGCATTTATGTAATTGGTGATGAGCAGAATTACCATATGAAGGTGCTGCAATTGATTATTAAAAAACTGGGACAACCTTATGCAGATGGGATTTTTCATATGAGCTATGGCATGGTGGAATTACCTACCGGAAAATTAAAAAGCCGTGAAGGTACTGCTGTTGATGCCGATGACCTGGTTACTGAAATGGTGGCAGAAGCTGAAAATAAAACCAGCGAAAAAAGCAAAGTGGAGGAATTCAGTCCTCAGGAATTAAAGGAGTTGTATGAGACCATTGCATTGGGGGCGCTCAAATTTTTCCTTCTTAAAGTAGACCCAAAGAAAAGGATTGTTTTCAATCCTCAGGAATCCATCGATTTTCATGGCTTTACTGGACCGTTCATTCAATATACTCACGCCAGACTGAAATCAATATTAAGAAAGTCCATTGAGGTTCAGTCATCCCAGGTGGTAACTTTTACATTACCATTGTTCCCTCTGGAGAAAGAACTTATCCTTTTGCTGGAACAGTTTCCTGACCAACTTTACCATGCATGTCTGGAATTAAACCCTTCTATTATTGCCAATTATGTATACAGTGTAGCAAAAACCTGTAATTCCTTTTATACAGAACACAAAGTATTGAAAGCCGAAAATGAAGAAAAGAAACAGGTGAGACTGCTCATTTGTCAAAAGACGGCTTCTGTGATCAAAGAATCCATGCGTCTTCTGGGTATTCGGGTGCCTGAAAAAATGTAGGCGAGCATGACGATACACGTAGTACTTTATAATTTAATAATTATATTGTAGTTTAATATTTACAACTCTTGCCCACTTCTGTTTTCATTGATATTTTGTCCGGGATATTGATCATCATCGGTATCATATGCCTGCTGACTGCATTTAAAAAAAGATTTTCCCCGGATGAAGTAGATGGGAAAAAGGTATCTGTTATCTGGAAGTCAAAAAAAATCCACCTGGTATTAGCAGGCTTTTTTCTCCTCCTTCTTGGAGCTTGCCTGATGTTGTTAAACTGACTGTAATTATTGAATTGATAAACTAATACTTATCAAAACCCTGACACTTCTCTTTTCTGTTTCAGGTTTTGAAGACTTGGATCCATTTGAATCGCCCTGTCGCATAAACCCATCCCCTTTTCTTTTTGTCCTTTCTTTTGCCAACTCATACCAATCATGTACAGTGCGCCTGCATTATTGGGATCAAGAGAAAGAAGCTGATTAAAAAAAAGGATGGCATCATCATATTTTTTGCTATCATAATAAGCTTCCGCAAGACTGTTCAAAATATAGATGTCCGATGGACGTTGTTCCAGCATATTTTTTAAAATATCGATCCCTTCTTTAAGAGATCCGTTGTTGAGATAAGCTGTGGAGAGGTTTTGCAAGTACTCACGATCTTTATGGTAACCCTTTTCACCTGCTTCGAGAATATATTTTAAAGCATTCTTAGGATCAGGAACAGCATCATAAATCAAGGCCATTTCGTAGATCCAACGGTTTTGTGTAGGGTTTAGTGTCACAGCCTTTTGAAAATAAGTCAGTGCTTTCTGGTAATTGAACATATCTGCATAAGACCGGGCTATCGTATAAGGAATGTCTGCATTAGATGGATTTTCTTTTTCCGCAATCTGCAAATAAATGATCCCGTTTTTGAGATCGCCCTTTTCATAAAATGATTTACCCAAATAGTATGCAGTATATTCCTCCGGCCTTACTTTTTTGAGAAGACTGGCATATTTAATGGTTTCATCAAATTGCCGGTTGCTGAAGGATAGTAACATTAATTGCCGGTAGGTACTGTCTGAATGGTCTCCCAGTTTTTCAAGCAGAAGAAACTTCTCCCGGGCCTGACCATAACGGTTAAGATGAAGATATCCTGATGCCAATGCACTTATTATGGATTTGTCCTTAGAGTTGTATTGGTATGCTTTTTCAAACTGCCGCACCGATTCCAGTGCCCTGCCCTTTATATTTTCTTCCATACCTTTCTGATAAAAAAAGGCAGCGCTGTCTGGTTGTCCAAAAGCTTGGGAAAGGGTGAAAATAAGCGTCAATGCAAGGATGATTTTTAGCATAGGTCAGGAAGTTATCGATTCCGAATGTAGAAATAAAAAGCCGTTTATGGTAATAATTTTGCTGCCAATTAGCGAAAATTATTCCATCTAAGTGTTTATTTTAAAATAACGGCTGCCAGAGGAGGTAAATTAACAATTAACTTATATTTCTTCTCAACTTTATTGATCATCTCCATCCTGATTTCAGGATTCATCACATTTCCTGAACCCCAGTATTTCGGGTCATCACTATTGAAAATTTCTTTTTTATACAATCGCCCTGTCGTAAAAATTTCCCAGTCCCATCTTGGAATAGGCGTGAGGTTAAGAATTACCAGTATGTCATCCTGTTCCGTTTTTCCTTTTCTGCGGTATACAATGACGCTTTCCTGCCGGTGATTGAGGTCTATCCATTCAAATCCCTCAACACTAAATTGATTGGCGTAAAAAGCGGGTTCAGCAATAAGCATCTGGTTCAGGTCTTTCACGCATTGCTGGAGCTTTTTGTGCGGATCATGCTGAAGCAGATACCAGTCCAACTCGGATTTATAATTCCATTCACTTGTTTGACCAAATTCACTACCCATGAAAAGAAGCCTCCCCCCTGGATGAGTCCACATATAAGTGTACAGACATCTGAGGTTAGCAAATTTCTGCCATTCATCGCCTGGCATTTTGTAAAGCATAGGTGATTTCCCATGCACCACTTCGTCGTGACTAAGGGGAAGCATGAAATTTTCATCTGAAAAATACACCATGCTGAAGGAAAATTTATCCTGGTGGTCTTTTCTTGACAGAGGATCCAGCTTAAAATAATTTAAGGTATCGTGCATCCATCCCATCATCCATTTCATTCCAAATCCAAGGCCTCCTGTGAAAGTATGCTGGGTCACACCAGGCCAATCGGTGGCTTCTTCAGCGATCATTTGAGTATCAGGGAAATCCCTGTAAATGGATGCATTCAGATCTTTGATAAAAGCAATCGCTTCCAGGTTCCCGTTACCTCCGAATTCATTGGGTTCCCATTGACCTTCCGTTCGGGAATAATCCAGTTTCAGCATGGAAGACACCGCATCTACCCGGATGCCGTCTATGTGATAAAGATCAAACCAGAAACGGGCACTGCTGATCAAAAAAGACTTGACTTCTCCTCTTTCATAATTAAAAATGTAACTGTTCCAGTCTGGATGAAAACCTTTGCGCATGTCGGCATATTCATAGGTATGCGTGCCGTCAAACATGAAGAGACCGTGGGCATCGTAGGGAAAGTGCGATGGAACCCAGTCGAGGATTACACCAATGCCATTTTTATGAAACACATCAATGAGGTGCATGAGACCTTCCGGTGGACCAAACCTGGAAGTGGCTGCGAAAAATCCGGTACACTGATATCCCCAGCTACCGTCAAAAGGGTGTTCCATGACTGGCATCAACTCCACGTGAGTAAATCCCATTTCCTTCACATATGGAACCAGCCTTTCGGTAATCTGCGCATAACTATTGTAAGATTCTTCATTGTTGCGATCGGGTCTCATCCAACTGGCCAGGTGCACTTCATAAACGCTCCATGGCGCATCAAGTGCATTGTGCCGTCCTCTTTCTTTCATCCATGTATCATCCTGCCATTGATAATCGAATTCCCATGTTATAGTCGAGGTGGCAGGGCGCTTTTCCCAGAAACGGGCCAAGGGGTCGCCTTTTTCAGTGATGATTCCTTCAAAACCAGTGATATGGTATTTATATAATTCCCCCTTGTTGACACCCGGAATAAAACCTTCCCATATTCCACTATTGTCCCACCTTGGAAATAGTGGATGGGATTGAGGATCCCACTCATTGAAATTTCCCGTCACTGCTACCCTGGTGGCATTGGGAGCCCAAACACAAAAGTAAAAACCTGTTTTATCCAGGACCTTTAATTTCCTTGAGCCGAATTTTTTATACAGTGCATAATGGGTACCATTCTGGAAAGTTTCCACATCAGCATCGTATAAAATAGAATAGTTCCACACGGATTTTGTCGTATCTACAAAATTCCTGTCCTCATATCTCTCAGAAGATGTCGGGGCATGAACAGGAAGCGGTAAAGATGCCTGAGCGTGATCTTCATGCACTTCCGATATTTTATTTTTTATAGAATGATCTTCGTCGTGCATGTTACTTTCTTACTTTAACTGATAGCGTAAAGTTAGCAAGTCGTTCAGTTTCCGCCTGTATTGTTTTTACTGCATGGATACATCCCCTGGGCGGTTAGAAATTTCCACCGCGTCACATTCTTATTTTTCCAATTCCAATATCCAGATAGTTTTTCCGGGTAGGTTCCAGGTGGTATTCAGTTCCATTCTGTCATTGGAAATAATGTTCTTTCCTTTTGTAAAAGTTTTTAATCTTTCCCCGAACCTTGTCGGATCAACAATTCTTTCTTCAGTACTGGTGTTCATGATCACCATCACGGTTTGTTTCTGGTCATACCGGAAATAGGTATATACCCAGTTTTCCGGCGCAAACTGCATCATCCGACCAGTGGTAATGGCAGAAGAATTTTTTCTGAAGTTGGCCAGTGTTTTGGTCCAAACAAACATATTATTTTCCAGTTCTGTGCGGCCAACTTTTTCAAACTTATTACTCAGGTCTTCCTTCCAGCCTCCTGGAAAATCACCTCTTACCAGCCCGTCAGGATTGGATATTCCTTTCATCAGAATTTCAGTGCCATAATACATTTCAGGTATGCCACGACAGGTCAGCAGCCACCCGATACCCATTTTTAATTTGTCTTGATCCCCATTCACCTGCGATAAAAAACGGGTCATGTCATGGTTATCCAGAAAGATGACATTATTCATCGGGTCATCGTATAAAAAATCCCCCGCCAGGGTCTGGTACAACCTGTTCACACCTTCTGTCCACCCAAAGTTTTGAGTAAGTGCAGGATTGATACCATAAAAATTAGTTTGAAAATCTGTAACGCCAATAAGGTTACTTTTAAATGGCGTTTCCATATGGTTTCTTCCAAAATAGGCCTGGTTGGCCGTTCCATGTACCCATGTTTCACCAAACATCGTCAGGTGGGGATATTCATCCAACAGTGCCTGGTTACAACGGTTCATAAAATCGAGGTCATTATAAATGTAAGTATCAATGCGCCATCCATCCACTCCAAATTCTTCTACACTCCAGATCGCATGCTGAATAAGGAAATTGGCTACAAAGGGATTGGACTGATTCAGATCTGGCATCTGGCGTGTAAACCAGCCGTCCTGCATCACTTTTTTATCTGCCAGGGAACCATGAATGTCATAAAGTGGCTGATCCTTGTAGTTGGTTTGCGTGAATGTTTTCCATTGATGTAACCATTCTTTTGAAGGCGGATCCTGAACGAAAAAATGAAACAGCCCGCAATGGTTATACACTGCATCCTGAATCAGTTTCATACCCCTTTTATGCAGTGCATCACTTAATTGTTGATAAGCTGTGATACCGCCCAGTCTTTCGTCTACTTTATAATGATTGGTAATCGCATATCCGTGTTCGGTGCGGTTGGGCATATCGTTTTCCAGGATTGGTGTCAGCCAAACTGTTGTAACACCCAGTTCTTTTAAGTAGTCAAGGTGGTCCATCACACCTTGCAGGTCGCCCCCATGCCGGTGATACATGGAATCACGGTTCAGCGACTGGTCTTTCATGTCTGCTATTCGGTCATTATTATAATTGCCGTTGGCAAACCGGTCAGGCATGATCAGATAAATGAAATCCTGTGAACGGACGCCCTGCGCATAACTGGTTCCATTTCCTTTGCGGCGTGGATGGAGTTCATATTTGAAACTAAACTGCTTATCAGGAGTTACTAATTTCAACTCCCTGACACCGGCTTTGGCGTTCTTTTCAATCATCAGGTCCAGGAAAACATAATTTGGATTTTCTGTTTTAGAAACAGACTGCAGCGTCAAACCATCTGCTATTCTTATTCCGGATGAAGAAAGATTTAACTGGGGGATTGCATGAGCGATGTCTTTGCCATGCAACATCAGTTGCAGATGTGGGTTTTTCATACCTATCCACCAGTGAGTAGGATAAACTGTATAATTAGTTTGGCAATAGACGGTGTGCACAACAAGGAGGCAGCAACTGAAAAAAAATAATTTCTTCATGTCAGTTAGGTCTTTGTTCCAGAATTTCCATTTCACTTATCATCGGTTCATCGGAGCGATCATTTCGTTTTTCCTTTATGAAAATGAAACAGATCAAAGCTGCCAGGATCATCAGATATCCACCTACCTGAACGGCCAGTAAACGGTTGTTATTCAGCAAATGGTTCATCACCCATTTAAATCCAAGTGAAGCCATGATTTCAGGCAATACAATGAAAAAATTGAAGATGCCCATATAAATGCCGATTTTATTAGCCGGAAGTACCCCTCCCAACATGGCATAGGGCATAGATAAAATCGAAGCCCATGCAATTCCTACCCCTGTCATGCAAACAAACAGCATGTTTTTGTCAGATACAAAAGACACAGATATTAAGCCAGCTGCACCTGCCAGAAGACAAATTGCATGAGTTGTTTTTCTTCCCAGACGATCAGCTATATAAGGCAAAACAAATGCAAAGGCAAATGTAACTACGTTGTAAAATGCAAGGGTCAGGCCAGCGAAATCCTTTCCATCTCCAAATGCCGCATCGGTATCGCTGGTGGCACCAAATACATTGTAAGCAACCGCTACGGAATAATAAAACCACATCAGGAAAAGTCCAGGCCAGGTGAAAAACTGCACCAGCGAAACAATACGCATTCTGGGTGGCATGTTTCTTATGGCCGAGAAAATTTCTCGTGCACCTCCACCGAATCCTTTGTTGGATTCCTTTACTTTTTCTTTAAATGCCACATCTGAAGGAGGATACTCTTTGGTTGTAAATACCGTATACATGACAGCCGCCAGAAAAAAAAATGCGCCGATATAAAAAGAGAACTTCACGTTATCGGCAATGATGCCTTGAGCGGCAGTATTTTCCAGATGCGCCCAGTTGCGCAATACCCAGGGCAACGAGGACGCAATACACCCTCCCAGCCCGATCATCAGACTTTGCATGATGAAGCCCCTGTTCAATTGCCTGTCTGGTAATTTGTCGGCAACAAAAGCCCGGAAGGGTTCCATCGCTACATTGCCAAATACATCCATGACCCAAAGCAAACCTGCGGCCATCCAAAGCGAACTGCTGTGGGGCATAAATATCAACGCAATAGAACTCAATACGGCTCCCACAAAAAAATAAGGTCTTCTCCGTCCCCATTTCGGATGCCATGTTCTATCACTGAGATAACCAATAACAGGTTGAACTAGTAAACCTGTTAAGGGAGCTGCTAAAAATAAAAATGGTATATCATCCGGGTTGGCGCCCAGAACATCATAAATAGGACCCATATTGGCTCTTTGCAAGTCCCAACCAAACTGAATCCCGAAAAACCCAATGCTCATATTAATGATCTGCGAAAGAGATAATGTTGGTTTTGATTCAACATTGCGAAGAACAGGTGCGCCGGTAGCCATAAGCAAACGTGAGTTAGAATAAATGAATTGATTTCTTTATCTATCTGGATACAAGGTATTCCGTGCACTGCTATGCCCCAATGGTAAACCCATTTGGAATGATTGCTCCTTTTTTAAGTACAATAATGCCTTCCCTTACGGTATACAAAGGGGTATCCCCGTCACTCAGGTGCATGCCACCAATTATCTGCACGTCGTCACCAATACGGCAGTTCTTGTCAATTATGGTATTTTGAATTATGCTCCGGTTGCCCACTCCCAGTTGTGGCAATCCAAGTTTCTGGTCTGAAGCGATGTCGGATAAGGTTTCATAATAATCATTGCCCATCATGTATACGTTGATAAAAGTGGAATCATGTCCAATGCGGGAACGAATTCCAATCACTGAATTATCTAAATGGGCTGCATTGACAATACATCCTTCGGCTATTATGGTATGGTCTACCCGGGTTCCACTGACTTTTGCAGGAGGCAACATACGGGCACGCGTATAAATAGTTCTCGAATCATCGAAAAGATTGAATTCGGGAAGATCCCTGGTAAGACCCAAATTGGCATGAAAAAAGGCAGGAATGTTTCCAATGTCTTCCCAGTAACCTTCATATTGAAAAGATGCCACTTTGTATTTATTAATCGATTCGGGAATGATCTCCTTTCCAAAATCCGTAGCCTCCTTGTATTCGTTCTGCAACATGTCGAAAAGTAACTGCCTGTTGAATATGTAAATACCCATGGAAGCCAGGTAGTCTTTACCTTTTGTTTTCATTTCCGCCCCTGTGTCACTGATCCAGTTTTCCAAATCAATTTTGGGCTTTTCAATAAATGAAGTGATGATGCCATCTTTGGTTTTTAAAATTCCAAATTCAGATGCTTCTTTCGCTGTAACCGGTATAGTGGCTATGGTAATATCAGCCTTTTGTTTTTTATGATCATTCAACATTTCCTGAAAATCTATCTGGTACAACTGGTCGCCGGATAAAATGAGAATGTATTCACTGTCGAAAGGTGCAATATGCCGCAAGCCCTGGCGAACAGCATCCGCAGTTCCCTGGAACCAGGTGGGGTTATCGGGCGTTTGTTCTGCTGCCAGTATGTCCACAAACGCAGAGCTGAATACACTGAAATGATATGTGTTCTTGATATGCCGGTTCAGCGATGCTGAATTATACATGGTCAGCACAAACATTCTTGTAATACCTGAATTCAAACAATTGGAAATTGGAATGTCAACCAGCCTGTATTTGCCGGCAATAGGAACTGCAGGTTTGGACCGGCTAGCAGTCAATGGACTTAACCTCGTTCCTGCTCCACCGCCAAGGATTACTGAAAGAATTTGTTTGCTCATAATTCATTAATTAATATGGAAAGTTATTATGGGAATTCAAGTTATCTTTTAAAATTTAATACTTGTAATTATCCTTTTTATAAGTTCTTCGAGATCGGCATTTTTGGGCTGTAAACTGCCCGTCTGTTATTTTCAGCCTGAATGGAAATAGCTAACCTGCCTTGCTTCAACTGCTTGCTTACCGGCAATATTATTTTTAGTGGAAACATTGTCAAGTAAGTCATTTTTTTGAACTTTAAACAAGGCTTTGTTTGTGTGGCCTATCCCAGAACCGGGTTTGGATAAAAAAAATGTATCAGGGTCGCTCAAAACGATGTTATCAAACTGGCACTTTTTGAAAGAAAATAATAACGTCTTTAGATATAGAATATTTTTTTTCTTCATAAGCAAACAATTCTTATCCACTGATTATTTCCTCACTCTAGCAGTGATTCATAGACACTGATATAATCTTTTGCCGATGCATCCCATGAATGATTGATATGCATCATATAACTGCGCATCCAATTGTAAAGATCACGTTTGTTGGAATACAGATCTATTCCACGTCCAATACTGTAGGTAATATCGTTGACGTCAGCATTGTTGAACCTGATCCCATAGCCCTGCCAGTCGCCAAAATCTTTTACCGTATCTTTTAATCCCCCGGTACTTCGCACCATGGGAATTGTTCCATACCGCAATGCATACATTTGGTTGAGTCCACAGGGTTCTACACGGCTGGGCATCATCAGGAAGTCCGCACCTGCATACATCAGGTGACTGAGTGCTTCATTGTATCCGATATAAGTGTTGAGGTAACCTCCAAACTGGCTCCGCACTTCTTCCAGCCTGTTTTCAACAGCAGGATCCCCTGAACCCAACACCAGGAAGTTGGCCTGGCCATGATGTTGGTAAATAGAATTGCGGATGGCATCGGGCAAGATATCAGCTGCCTTCTCTCCTACCAACCTGCCAATAAAAGTAAAAAGTGGTTTTTCAGGATCGAGTCCAAACATGCCGCATAATTCTTTCTTATTCTTTTTTTTGCCCTCTTTTACCTGATGATCATCATAGTTTTTAATGATGAGGTGGTCTTTGGATGGATCCCAAACATCGTCATCAATACCGTTCAGGATACCCAGACTTTTGCCAACTTCATACTGCATCAGGTTTTCAAGCCCGTTTGCTGAATACCTGAGTTCCTCCAGGTAACTGGGACTGACAGTTGTTACTTTCCAGGCGCAACGTATCGCGCAGGCCAGAGGATTGATGTTTTTATTCCAGTCTAGTAAACCCCACTTGAAAGTATCGTAGGCCGGTAATAGATAAAACTGGTCCCAGCCAATCCACCCCTGGTATTGAGCGTTGTGAATAGTAAAAACGGTGGGTATGGAAGAAAGCGTCGCGAAAGCATAGGCATGTTTGATGAAAAAGGGGATCAGGCCTGCCTGATGGTCGTGGCAATGTATGATGTCCGGTTGATGCTGCCACTTGCTGATCCAGTCGCAAACCGCAATCTGGAAAGCCATGAAGCGCTGGGTATCATCGTCATACCCGTAGATCTTTTCCCTGTCAAGCAGCCCATTGATATCAATCAGATAAAGGTCAAATCCTAATTTGTTATTTTTTTCACGGATCACAGCATATTTAAAATAGTGCTGACCCATTTGCTGGTTGCCTTCATGGACTAGTTCCCACTCATTCTGAAAAAGAAATTTAGTCCGGTACATGGGCATTACCACCTTGGCAATATGCCCCAGTTCGTTCTGATATTTGGGTAAAGCTCCAACTACATCGCCCAAGCCACCTGCTTTTGCCACGGGGAAGCACTCTGCAGAAACATGAATAATCTCCATAATTAATTTACATCCCGCTTTGAAGTTAACCTAAAATCTTTTTCAACATATTGAAGGTTAAAATTTTTCTATCAGTGAAACTCATTATTTTCAATTCTTAATACACCAAACCAAAACCATATGGCTACATCAATGGGTCCGCGCAGAATTATTACCACATCTACGAATTTAGCTCCGGTTCCAACCAATTATGGAGCACTGGGGACACTGGTAACCGTATTTTTTTTCTGGGGTTTTATTGCTGCCGGCAACAGTGTATTCATTCCTTTTTGCAAACATTATTTTCATCTGGACCAGTTTCAGAGCCAATTAGTGGATTTTGCGTTTTATACTGCTTATTACATTGGTGCCATGGCACTTTTCATTTATGGTGCTTTTGGGGGGAAGGATCTTGTAGCCAAATGGGGTTATAAAAAAAGCATTGTATATGGATTATTATTTTCTGCACT
>JANLYU010000313.1:0-2961 GCA_031365785.1 Flavisolibacter sp.
GCAAGGCCGTCAACAAAAGAAATATTTCCTTTTACGTAATCTTCTATCCGGAAATAATTATGTCGGGGATTGGTATTCTGAAGAATTTCCAATTCAGATATTTCTTTCTGACAAGTCGCCGTGATCCTGAAAATAAGGTGAAATGTCTTGTGTTGAAAGTGGATCCTCGCTGCCGGCGCATTCCACATCGTTTCAATCTCTTCACGAATTCTTTCAGTAAGTTGTTCGTTGGCGGCATCTCCATATGTAATCAGATGCGCATGAATTTGAATAGTGCCCTCAATTGTATTGATTTCTGCTTCACCCATGAGCCGTAGCAATTGATGGAAAACTTATCCAACCAATGTTGAAAAGATATTTGGTATGCAAGTTAATTGCGAAGGGGCTTGCCACTTTTCAAAACACTTTGTATCCTTTCAAGCGTTTTCTTTTCACCGCAAAGTGACAGAAAGGCTTCCCGTTCCAGGTCCAGTAAGTATTGTTCACTCACCATAGAGGGTTCGCTAAGGTCACCGCCACACATCACATAGGCCAGTTTTTTTGCCACGGTCACATCGTGTTCAGTAGCATAACCAGCCCGCCACATTCCATTGATGCCAGCATACAAAGCACCCAGAGCGCTTTGTCCTAATACTCTGATGTCCTTTCTGGGTACCGGCATCACGTAACCGCTATCATAGATTTCAATTACTGATTTTTTAGCCTCGGTAACCCTTCTGCTTTGGTTCATCACCACTTCATCAAGACCTTTTCTATAGATGCCAAGGTCATAAGCTTCTTTGGCCGATGTTGCTACTTTAGCTGTGGCAATGGTGAGGAACCTGTTTTTGAGGGTGATGGTTTCAGGTTCATCTTCATGCATTTCATCCGAAGCCCTTAATACAAACTCCTTGGTTCCTCCACCACCAGGGATAAGACCCACACCCAATTCTACCAGTCCGGTATAGGTTTCTGCGGCTGCACAGACCTTATCACTATGCAGGCTCATTTCGCAGGCGCCTCCCAGCGCCAGCCCATGCGGAGCCACCACCACCGGAACAGATGAAAACCTGCAACGCATCATGGTATTCTGGAAAAGGCGGATGGCCATATCCAGCTCATCGTATTCCTGTTCTATAGCGAGCATGAAGATCATACCCACATTCGCGCCTGCACTAAAGTTGCTGCTTTCATTGGCAATGACCAGCCCTTTACCATTTTTTTCTGCCCGTTCAATAGCCTGGTTGATGCCCGCGAGCACATCTCCGCCAATGCTGTTCATCTTGGTATTCCATTGTAAACCCAGCACGTCATCACCAATATCAAAGAGTTTGCAACTCTGATTCTTCCAAACGATCCGGTCTTCATAATTAGGAAGGAGGATCATTTGATTACTTCCGGTAATCACTTTGTATGATTTCGATTTCACGTCATAACAAAACGATTGGCCACGCTCCATTTTGTAAAAAGTGGAATGTCCTTCTGCGATCATTTCTTCCACCCAAGACGCCACCTGGAAACCTGCGGCCTTCATACCAGGAATACTTTTAGCCACTCCCACCAAATCCCAGGTTTCAAATGCACCGATCTCCCAACCAAATCCGGTTTTCATGGCATCATCAATCCTATAGATTTCATCGCTGATCTCGGGGATACGGTGAGAGATATAAGAAAATAAGCCATAATGAAATAGCCGGTAGAATTCACCTGCCCTGTCAGGTGCGCCAAGCAACATTTTGATCCTTTGTCTGAGGTCATCTAAAGGTTTAGCGGCATCCAGCGATGCAAATTTTGGTTTTTGTCTGGGTTGATATTCAAAAGTCTTCAGATCAAGTGTTGAAATTTCCTTTTCACCTGCGCTTCCTTTTATTTTTTTAAAAAAACCCTGCCCTGTTTTATCACCCAGCCATTTATTTTCAACCATGCGGTTCAGCCAGGAAGGAACTTCAAATATCATTCGTTGCTCGTCTTCCGGGCAGCTGTCGAAAACCCCTTTCGCCACTTTAACCAGGGTATCTATACCCACCACATCTGCTGTTCTGAAAGTAGCCGATTTGGGTCTGCCGATCATAGGGCCTGTGAGTGCGTCTACTTCATCAATGGTAAGAGACAAGCGGTCAATTAATTGAAAGATGAGCATCATGCCATATACTCCAATCCGGTTGGCAATGAATGCAGGTGTGTCCTTAGCCAGTACCGTAGTTTTGCCAAGATATAAATCACCATAGTGCATCAGGAAATCAACAACCGTAGGATCTGTGTCTGGTGTTGGAATGACTTCCATGAGCCTCAGGTAGCGGGGTGGGTTGAAGAAATGGGTACCGCAAAAATTAGATTTAAAATCCCTGCTTCTTCCTTCACTCAGAAGGTGAATAGGAATACCTGAAGTATTGGAAGTAATCAGAGTGCCTTGCGTTCTTAATTTTTCTACCTTCTCGTAGAGCGCGCGCTTGATGTCAAGCCTTTCCACCACCACTTCTATGATCCAGTCGCAAGAAGAAATATCGGGAAGGTTATCGTCAAAATTACCGGTGGTAATTTTTTTGATCGTGTCTTTTGTATAAACAGGAGAGGGGTTGCTTTTGAGTGCTCCCTGTAAAGAATCATTGACAATTTTATTGCGCTGTGTTTTATTTACTGACCCCATCGCCTCAGGCGGCACTATGTCCAAGAGCAACACAGGTATTCCTATGCCTGCGAAATGGCAGGCGATCCTTGAACCCATCACACCACTTCCCAGAACAGCAACTTTTTTAATGACACGTTTACTCATAGAATTAGGTAGTTAAAAAACTATTTGTGAAGATACGGTCAAAATGAATATTGGTTCGGGAGTGAAGTATATAGATTACATCAGCCAATGGAAACTTTCCAACTACACTATTCAAAAAAAATCCTGCCGCGCAGGATTTGTAAATGATTTTCAATAGTAACCATCTACCACTACTAATTTAAGGATAGTTTTATTTGGCGGGTGGTTTG
>JANLYU010000452.1:0-5798 GCA_031365785.1 Flavisolibacter sp.
TGGTCAGCATGACCGAAAAAGAGAGCCAGTTCTTTTCTGGTAATCTTCAAAGCTTCCAGTTCCCTCATCCTTTTGCGGAGAAGTTGCAGTCCTACTGACATGACAACTGATGCAATGGTAGATGCCAGGTGGTATAAGAGCATGGCGTCTTCCTTGAAAGGCGTCTTCAGAATATAAAAAAAATAATAGATGATAGCATAGCAGGCATAAGCAAAAAAGATAGAGGCCAGCATCACCATCTTTCCCTGGTTCTTCCTGAGCATGATACTGAACTTAACCTGTCGTAAAAAAAGATAGAATGTATAGGCCAGAACCAGAACGATACCAGGCCCCATGATATAAACAATAGCCAGGATTTTGAACCCGAAAATAAATGTGATGAGCGTCTCATAAGAGATGAAAATACTTATCAGTAAGAATACCACACGCTGCTTCGGTTTGTCCGGACAGAAAAAAAGCAGGGACATCAGTATGAGGGGCACGTCAAGGTAATTGGCCAGGATTCCGAAATAGTGTAAAAAATTTTTCGACACGGGTATTATATTTCCGGTCATAAGATTATAGGCAGCAACGATAGAAAAGTAAATCAATAAAGAAGCGAGGCTGCGGTGCTTATAAAAACGATTGTATCCAATTACGGCCACAGGCAGTAAAAACGAAAGAGTGCATATAAAACCAAGCAGGTTATACCAGCTCATAGGATACGGTTTAGGATAGGGGGCCAGTTTTCTGGTTACTTGTAAATATAATGCTCATATTTACTGTTTCTATGCATGTATAAAAAATTGGGTAGTACCACTTTACTATTTTCAGGTATTATTACGGGAAGTGGAAGCGTACTTTTAACCTCCATCAGTTACATGAAAGCACTTACATTAATTTTATTGTTTCTTCTTATGCATTTGTACCCTGTAGCGCAGCCGTCCGCTGGTGTAAGAACAACAGGTTTATTGCCATTTCTGGAATATGGGTTGGGTGATGACCGGCTGGGAGGTGCAAAAATGACCTACCTGGATACCAATATTGCTTTGAAAGTAATCGACAGTGTAGCTACCGATTATAAAGTACAATTGTCTGTTGCGCACGTGGCCTGGATTTCCAAACAAAATGTAAAATGGGATACAAGCCTTCATTTTCAGCCTTATTACCTTACCTCCAGCTGGAAAGTTTGGGGTGATGATAAATATGATTTTGTTTCTATTGCACTTCCCGAACGACTTCCTTATAAAAGTATCCAGGAGATAGAACCCGCAAGGATCATTGTTGATATTTTCGGTGTTACCAGCAATACCAACTGGATCACGCAACTGAAAAGCGTGAAGGAAATCAAAAATGTATGGTATGAACAGATAGAAGATGATGTGTTCAGGATTTACATTCAGTTGCACCACGGCCAGCATTGGGGATATTCGATTTCTTTTCTGAAAAATAATTTACTGATCAGGGTGAAAAGACCTCCTATTCTGAAGCCAAAAAAAATACTGGTTGCCATTGATGCCGGCCATGGAGGGACCAATACCGGAGCTATCGGCCTCCATTCAAAAGTCAATGAAAAGGAATACACGCTGAAAATTGCAAAACAACTGGAAAAGAAACTGAAGCACAAAAACTTTGGCGTGCTGATGACGCGCCGGGAAGACGTGGACCTCAGTATGGTGGATCGCACGTTGTTACTCAGGCAGCAGGACCCTAACCTCCTGATCAGCATCCACCTCAATTCATCTGGAAATGACAACGTCAAGGGCGTCAGTACCTATTACCGTTATATTGGATTTCGGTCCTTATCACAATCTATTCTTGACCGCATGCTACAGTTAAGGCTTTCAAATTTTGGTAACATCGGTGCTTTTAATTTTTCATTAAGCGGACCAACCGAATATCCTAATTGCCTGGTGGAAGTGGCATTTTTGAGCAATGCAGAGGATGAAAAAAGAATATTGGAGGGTCATTTTCAAAAAGCAGTAGCCAAAAAGATTTATAAGGGCCTGCGAGACTGGATGAAAAACATGGGCCATTAAAATAAAAAGAATGCCGCATAGATCCATACGCAGGTGCCTGCAAATAATAAGGAATCAAACCTGTCCAGAAACCCGCCGTGCCCGGGCATAATACTTCCACTATCTTTCACGCCGGCCATTCTTTTCAACTTGCTTTCAAACAGGTCACCAAAGGTGCCACTCACCGCTGCTATGGCAGATATTGCGGCAGCATCCACTACATTCAATCGTTTTGTCAAATAAGCCAGCCATGAAATAGTGATAATGGTCAGTAAAATTCCCCCCCCTGTTCCCTCCCATGTTTTTTTAGGAGAAATAGCCGACAAAGGTGTTTTGCCTGCAACCGATCCTACCAGGTAAGCCATGGTATCATTAATCCAAATAGAAAAAATAACAAGCAGAGGAAGGGTTAGTGTCAGGGTGTGGTTGGTGAGTGGATGGTGGTGCCTTAACTCTATCATTAAGGCAAGCGGTAGGGAGATGTATACAAGTCCCCACGCGGAATAACCAAGGTTTCTGAAAAAAATAAGTTTTGTTTCCAGAATCATGATCAGGGGCAAAAGTACCATCAGTAAAATACCCAGCCAGAAACCCACATCCGTGAGGCTGATCGAAAAAACATACAACAGGTCATGGGTAAAAAAAAGTAACAGGCACCAGCCTCCGGCCATGATTCCATAGCGGTGAAGGAGGGTGATTTTTTTATAATCAGGATTGAATTTTCCAACCATTTTTATGTATTCTGCCCAGGCGCCAAAATGGATGACGGAGAATAAAATAAAATAGGTCCAGCGGTTCCATAACAGTCCTGCCAGCATCACTACAACAAAAACTACAGCTGTAAGTGATCGTGTCCTGAATGTTTGCCAGTTGAATGCCATCATTTAATAAGTAAAGGGGGAATCCTGATCCCTGTCGTTGCGGTAAATGTTTTTATAAGTAGTGGCTGAATTTTTTTTCATGATGCGGATAAGCACGATGGTCAGCACACCGCTGGCCAGTGCCATGTACGGTAACCCGGGTGATTGGATCATTGGCTTATCGGCATGTTCCATCATTTCCGGATGTAAATAAACCAGTACAATGATCAGTGCATCATAAACAAAATGGGCGAGCATGGCAGTCAGTAGGCTGCCGCTGTACCAGTAAATGGACCCTAGAATCATTCCCAAAAAAAGGCGGGGTAAAAAGCCAAAGAACTGTAAATGAAAAGCGGAAAATAAAATTGCGGCCACCACGATTCCTGCCCATGGATTTTTGAAAGCCCTGATGAACATTCTTTGTAATATCCCTCTGAAAAAAAGTTCTTCACCAATCCCCGCGAACAAGGAAATGAAAATAAGATTGATCACCAGTTGTTGGGGTTCATGACGATGCAACATGAATTGGATCTGTTTGGCGGCTTCCTCTTCCTTACTTTTCATCCAGTTTTGTGCAACATCTGTCAAACTTATCTTTTGGTTCACAAAGCCCAGGTATTCAACAGCAGGTATGGCCACCAGCATCAACGCTATCGCAAGGATCCAATACAGGTTCTTATAAGGTCTGTTGATGCCAAGGTATTGCGCGGGGGAAGGGTCGGAAAAATAAGAGAATAAAATTGGAGGAATAAAAAAAAGGCCCAAAAACTGGAGCAGCATCATTCCTCTGAGAAAGAAAATGATGTTAGGATTATTGGGATCCCACTTACTAAAATCCTGAAGTTCCAGAAGGCCGATCCCGGTCATTTTCGACAGGAAGAAAACACCTCCGAATATCAATATAATAAAAAGCCCGAATGCCATTCCCAGAAACAGGAATAACTGAACCAACACAGGTTTTGTTTTAAGATAGGTTTGCATAACTACTCCCTTCTGAATTGTACATTTGCTACCGCCGTAGTCCCAAATGGGATGCAATATAATGACGGAACACACAAACAGATTCCCTGGTTACAATAGACAACATATCACTTTCTGATTTTCCTTTGTTGCTGGCACCCATGGAGGATGTAAGTGACCCCCCCTTCCGGGCAGTGTGCAAAGCTAATGGAGCTGACCTTTTGTATACGGAATTCATCAGCAGTGAAGGACTGATCAGGGACGCGATCAAAAGCCGTCAAAAATTGGACATTTTTGACAATGAACGACCCGTGGGTATTCAGATTTTTGGAGGAGATGAAGAGGCTATGGCAATGGCTGCGAAGATTGTAGATATCACTCAGCCCGACCTGGTAGACATCAACTTTGGTTGTCCTGTAAAAAAAGTGGTGTCAAAGGGTGCCGGTGCTGCAGTATTGAAGGATCTCGACCTGATGGTGCGGCTCACCAGGGCAGTGGTTCGGTCCACGTCCTTACCAGTAACGGTAAAAACCAGACTGGGTTGGGATGATCAATCGATCAACATCGTTGAGGTGGCGGAAAGGTTGCAGGATGTTGGCATCAAAGCGCTTTCTGTACATGGTAGAACCAGGTGTCAGTTATATAAAGGTGAAGCCGACTGGTCGCACATTGCAAAAGTAAAAGAGAACGCACGCATCCACATACCTGTTTTTGGCAATGGTGATATTGATTCGCCTGAAAAAGCACTGGCCTATAAAAATAAATACGGCGTAGATGGGGTTATGATTGGCCGGGCGGCCATTGGTTATCCTTGGATCTTTAACGAGATCAAACATTTTATTAAAACAGGAGAACACCTGGCTCCCCCAACCATCCGTCAACGGGTGGAAGTGATTAAAAAGCACCTGCACCGTTCTGTGGAATGGAAGGGCACCATTACGGGTATCAATGAAATGCGCAGGCACTACACCAATTATTTGAAAGGCCTTCCCAATATCAGGGAATACCGGTTGCAACTGGTAACGCTGACCGATCCCTGTCAGATAGATGCCGTGCTGGAAGAAATCATTCATCAGTATGACGGCTTTGATTTTTCTCCCCGCAAAGTGAATATGGATGCTATGGCTTACAGTTGTGGTTAGCTAAAACCTATTGCTTCCACCGCATCCATCCAATCATCGATACGATGGTCCAGGTTCCTTCAAGAACAACAAATGGCCAGTAGGCAATAAGGAAGGAGGCATAACAACTCATGCCTGCACCCACGGTGTTCAGCAAGAAAAAAATCCTGCTATGCGCCGACATGAATTTGAAGGTGCTGCAGAAGTAGGCGATAAGGATCAACCCTACTCCAATTGTACCTATCACGTCACTGAGTGGCAACAATCGTTGGATTTTTTAATGAAATAGACGGGTTCCCTTCAGTCATTCTAATTTTTTGGCGGATGGATAGAATGGACGATTACAGGGTCAAGCGGTGAAACAGAAGGATCGAAATAATTCATCAGAATACCTTGCTTATCTACCAGAAATTTTGAAAAGTTCCAGCTGGGTGCTTGTTCATTCCATCCATTTTTGGCTTTATCAGTAAGCCATTCGAAAACTGGATGCTGTGCGTGACCTCTGACAACGGAACTTTTTTTTGCAAGAGGAAATGTAACCCCATAGTTGAGGGAACAAAAATTGGCTATCTGTTCATCTGTTCCCTTTTCCTGTTCTTTGAAATCATTGGCTGGAAATCCAATTATAGCCAGATCATTCTTTGACTGCTGATATAACTGTTGCAGTTCAGCATACTGAGAAGTAAAGCCACAATCACTTGCGGTGTTGACCAACAATACTTTTTTTCCCCGGAGTTCCTCAAAAGATAGTAGCTGACCATTATTCATTTCTGTAGATAATGAATAAAAGGGTACTGGCCCAGCAATCCTTTGGTCATTTACAAGGATTTTACTACCTGAAATTTTTTTGATCTTACTGA
>JANLYU010000462.1:0-4464 GCA_031365785.1 Flavisolibacter sp.
GGATTTTCTTTCATCATGGAATCTGTTGACTGAACTATATATAGGCTGTCTCCAGTTTTCAGTTTAGGGAGAATCTCCAGAACATTACCCCGTATGTCCGTATAGGTAATCTTTCTGTTGAGCTGCTGAACCTGTTCGTAAATGGGAACTTCCAAGTAACTATTCACCAGGGTACTGTCTTTGATTTTCTGTATGACATGGTATTTCACAAAATAATTGATTCGTACAGAATCTCCTTTGCTGCTACTGAATACTTTGTAAGGTATTCCTGCACTTGTTTTTTTGAAATCAATATTTTGGCAGGCGTTGAGTAACACCACTGCAGCAAAAGCACTGAATAAAATCTGAAATAATTTCATTTGTTTGATGTTTATTGTAAAAGAGTACTATTTTCCCTGATAGCTTTTCTAAATTTTTGAACGGTATCCTGTAAGGTCGCTGTATCGTTTCCTCCGGATGCATTAAAATGGCCGCCCCCATTGAAATATTTGCGTGCAAATGTATTACAGTCAAAATTTCCCTTGCTTCTGAAAGACCACTTTCTTTCTTCGTCGCGGTCGATTACACATCCTACTAGTTTAATTCCCTGGATAGAAAGAGGGTAATTGACCAAACCTTCTGTATCACCCGTCTTAATTTCATATTTCAACAATTCCATTTTGGAAACATAAATCAGCGCCGTATTGAGCTCGTACAAGATCTCCATCCTGTTGCTAAGGATATGTCCCAAAAACCTTAACCGGTTTTCCAAAAAGTTGTCATAAAGAGATTCATGTACTTTGGTGTGATCTAATCCGATTTCTTTCAAAGCGGCAACCATGTGGTGTACGCCGGCATTGGTGGAGGAGAAACGGAAGGATCCGGTATCGGCAACAACACCGGCGTAAAGACATTCTGCAATGACCTTATTGAGCTGATCCCGGTGACCAGATCGAATAATAAAGTCATAAACCATTTCACTGGTGGAACTTTTCCCAGTGTCTGACACTCCGTAATCAAAACAAGCTTCATCAGGTTCCTGGTGGTGATCGATCAGGATCTTTGTGCATTGCAGGGAGGTTAGTTTGGATGCCATACTTTTTGTGCGGACGAAATGATTGAAATCCAGACAGAACAGCCATTCAGCTTCATCAAGATGTTGAACTGCATCTGGTTTGGTCAATTCATAATCGATCACTTGATTAGCCCCTTCCATCCAGTCTACCCACCGGGCCCAATTCGAAGGAGAGATTACAGTTACCTCATGCCCCAACTGTTTTAAAAAATGATACAGGGCCAAAGCGGACCCCATAGCATCTGCATCAGGCTTCTGATGCATGGTAATAACGATTTTCTTTTTGCCCGAAAGCTGTTGATAAATCTCTTGAATAGGCTGCATAAAGAGCCGCAAAAGTATAGGAAAGTTTCGTGTTTCAGCTGGCTGTCTGAAGTTTAGGATTTTATTCGGAAGTGCCTCTCCCCTAATGATGCTTCTTTCTTCTATCCCACCCTGAGGAGCGTATAGTAGCAGTCCGAAAATTGATTCACATCCTGACTTCATTTTTACGGAAACAAAATTCGTATCCTTATTTTTGCGGCCAAAATCAAATAAAGTCATGACGAACAGAACATTTACCATGATCAAGCCGGATGCCATGAAGAAAGGTCATGCGGGGGCGATCCTGGATAAGATTATCAAGGCTGGTTTTCGAATTGTTGCGCTCAAGCAAACGCATTTGTCCAACGAAAAAGCAGGAGCTTTTTATGCAGTACATCACCAGAGGCCATTTTATGGAGAATTGGTTTCCTTCATGAGCAGCGGAGTTATTATAGCCGCCATTCTTGAAAAGGATCAGGCTGTCAGTGAATTCAGAACATTCATCGGTGCTACAGATCCAGCCAAGGCAGATGAAGGAACTCTGCGAAAACTTTTTGCTTCTTCATTGGGAGAAAATGCAGTGCACGGGAGTGATAGTGATGAAAATGCTGCTATTGAGGGTAATTTCTTTTTTTCTGAGCTGGAAAAATTCTAGTCAATATTGAAAGATCATCAACGGTTGGTTAAATTGATACTTTGGTACATGAAATCCAGAGGAAGATTGGTTTAAATGTCCTTCGTTTTTTTCCTGATCATATCATTTTTTACTGGCTCCACTTTGTATCCTGCTTTTCTTAACAGGTTGATGACCCCTCTCTCCCCAGGAAGGTGTCCGGCACCCACGGCAATGACTAATGAATTTTTTCCCATCAGCGATGAAAGCTTATTGGCCCAGTTGATGTTTCGGTCATATAAAAGTATATCCGTAAAATTTTCTATACTGGGGTCTTTCTTGGTTAATTCATCCATTTTATCCAATTCCTGTTTCCTGTAGGCATCAGTCAGTATCCGCATTTCATCATCATCCTTTGCCGAATCGCCCTGGTTGATCAACTTGACTAGTTGTTGTGCCTGCAATTTGTAAGGGATCTTGTCAAAAATGCCCAATTGGTAATCCATAGTTTCCAGCCCCTTGATTTCCTTATCCGAATTCTTTGCCTCAGTCATAACCAGTTGTTCCATGATGATCATATTTTCACACTGGGAGGATTGTTCCATGATCATGGATTCAATCAGGAGGGGCTTGAATTTCTCCAACATGGAAAAGGGCATCAGGCCTCCCTTTTCATCAAAGAATTGCTTTACTTTTTTATACTCATCAGGGCTGAGGAGATCTGATAAAGTGGTATCATGCTGCATGGTCATGTGCGACATAGCTCCGAGCATCTGGAACATGTCGTCCATATCTAGTTCAAGGTACACCTTGTCGGAATGCGCTATTGCATTTTTAAGACTATCGCTCAATTCTATATCGTTCGCACAGATCATGTGCATCGTTCCAAACAAATAAGAAGGACTGGAAATATTTTTACCTGAAATTTTCCAGAGTAATGTATTGGAAGTGGTAGAAGCAGCGACCGGGGCCACAGAGGTTTTACTTGAAGAACTACATGCGGCAAAACCAAATGCGGCGAGTACGGTGAGCCAGAACGAACTTTTCATAGGGCAATTTACAAATTCATAAACGAATGAAAACTCTCGATCTGCATTTTAACAGCCTTAGTAATAAACTTCAGTCCAGTATCGAGAAAAACGCGTTCCCCACTTGATTTCGATTTCCTGTAATGATGGCGACTCACCCATTTCCTGCTGCAAGGCAAGTAAGGGAAGGTTAACACCAGCGCCAAGAGCAGTAACAATACTTCCTTGTACCCTGGGATTTACTTCCAGTAATAACGGCTCTTCGTTAGCTGACATTTTTATTTGGATCCCAATATTTCCATGCAATCCAATTGCTTTGATGATATTGCTACAATAACTGATAATTTTCTCATGTTTGATAAATGTACCCTGAACCGATATCCCATTGATCATTTTAACCCTTTTTCTAGGCACCACTACTTTAGTTTCTCCGTGCAGGGCCAAACAATCGACTGAATACTCATCTCCTGGCAAATACTCACTCACCAATAGTTCAGGAAAAGTGGAAGAAGCGAGTATCTCCACTGCCTGTTTATAATTCATGAATAAGTGATACGGTTTTTGATGAAAAAGTAGCTCGGATTCATTGATCGCTTCAGTCACTACCCGAACTCCCCTGCTTCCATTCGAAAGAGAGGGCTTGAAACAAAAAGGAGTTACCGGATAACCAAGTGACGCTGCAGCTTTTTCGAAAGAGAGTACGCTGTTTACTCTATGGAAGCGTGGTACAGCAATTCCTTTTTCCTGTAAATATTGATAACAGTTTGACTTATTGTTGGCAATCCTGATGGCGCCCTCAGGTGACACCAAAACCCTGATCCCGTTGGATTCAAAAAGTGGTTGGTTCGTAGCAAGCGGAAACAATTCCCTGGTGACCAACGGAAGAATCACCTGAATTTTTTTTTCCCTGCAATGGTTCAGTAACTGATCAATATATTCCGGGTGGTTGGCAGGTAAAAGTGTAACAAAATTACTGTGTAAATAACGCCCGGTTGCGTTAGGGTCAGCATCACCAACCGTGAGTTGAATTGTTTGTGTTTTTTTCAGGCAATGCATGATTCCCGGTGCTCCGGGTGCGCCGGCGCCGGTCATTAATACATGGATCACCTGCAAAATTAATGAGCGATTTGGGGATGAGAAAGGTAGGATGAGACTACTTCTAAAAATGGTTCCTGCTGGTGTTCTAGATTTCTGAACTTCAATTTTTTCTGCCGCCCGGATTTCAGGAATAGAACCACTTCTGTTTCCAGGTCATGTCCATCCTTAAAAATTTTATAGGATTTGATATCCTGCAGGTGAAACTGCTTTTTCCAGGTGTTGATAAAAACAATTTCCATGAGGGAAATCAGCAGCATGATTCCCAAAAGTATCATCAATATGTAGGCCAGCGGTTTCGCTTTGGATTCCTCATTAATATAGTACACGCTATATACCAGCAAGAATGAAAAAAAATAAGAACCGGAATT
>JANLYU010000469.1:0-3446 GCA_031365785.1 Flavisolibacter sp.
CCAAGGATCAGGGCCTGGTGTATTTCACTAATGTTCTTTTCCTCCGTGAGGTAGGTCAGGGTATCTGTATCTCTTCCTACTTCGCCCGGAGAATAATAATATTGATGGGCCAGCGGACCATCTATTTTTTCCAGGTGTTCAGCATCCTTCGTTTCTGTTTCTGAAAAGTTGGAGCCCGGATGCTTTACGTTTCGTGAGATGCGCCTGCTGTTTGATTTTTCAGGAATACTGAGTGCATCAAGGTCGAACAGCGCATAGTCTTCATTAAAATAATTCATTTCTTTTACCAGGCTTCCGTTGATGTCGTATACCAGGCTTCCGCCATCGAATACAATTTCAGTTTGCGCTCCAACCGCATTACAGTACAACATTGGAATACCGTATTTCGCGGTGTGGGCTTCCATAATGCTTCTTCGAACCACATCAGCGGCATAATTATACGGAGATGCTGATAGGTTCAGCATCACATCGGGCTGCTCGCGGATGAGAATTTCCATAGGAGTGACGCGATACAAAGGATTGTCACCAAGGTTCCAAATGTCTTCGCAAATGGTAACCGCCAGTTTCTTTCCCTTGAATGGGATACACCTCCATTCAAAAGCTGGTTCAAAGTAACGGTACTCATCAAAAATATCATACGTAGGAAGGAGGGTCTTGTGTATCTCCGCTTTTATTTTTTTTTCATGTAAAAGAAAAACGGCATTAAACAGGTCTTTTCCTTCCTTGCGCGGATTGATGGATGGGCTGCCTATCAAAACACCAATGGTATCTGCATGCACCTTGATCAGATCAATCGTTTCATAGCACTTGCTGATGAAGTCACTGAATTCCACAAAATCCCGCGGCGGATATCCGCATATACAGAGTTCTGAAAACATCACGAGGTCAGCACCTGCCTGTTTAGCGAGGTCAATTCCATGAATTATTTTTTTTGCATTCTCTTCAAAATTTCCAATGTGATAATTTTGCTGCGCCAAAAATATTTTCATACGCTGTTGTTGAATTCCTGTTTATCTTTCAAAGTTCCGTAATAATCACAATAAAGCCGCTATCAGCTATGCGTTTCTACTGGTCTATTGTCATGATCCTGCTACTGTGTTCCTGCCACGATGCACCTTCAAAACCTAATGTTTCCGGCATCGTTTCTAAGGTGAAGGTCGAACGTTTTGACCAGGCTTTTTTTTCTATGGATACCAATCACCTGAATGCTTCGCTGGACCAACTTTATCAACAATATCCCACTTTTCTTCCGCTGTATTTCGAGTTCCTTTCGCCGATCAATTTTATGGTGCACCAACAATCAAAAAGTTACCATGATGCCATCCTTTCCTATTTCAGGGATATCAGGTCATTGTATGACTCCGTTCAGATAAAATTCAATGATTTTAACCCCTATAAAAAAGAACTGGAGCAAAATCTCCGTTATGTAAAATATTATTTTCCTTCTTTTAAAATCCCTGCTGTATATACTTCTGTAGAAAGCCTCAACCCCGAAAACAAACAGGAAATCTATGGCGCGCTCTATTTCAGGGATACTTTGATCATCAGCCTTCAAATGTTCCTGGGAGCTGAGTATTCTGCTTATGACCCCACTCTGTACTATGATTATCTCAGACGGAGGTTTGAACCCCAATATATCGTCCCCAACGCTCTAAGAGCCATTGCCGGTGAATTATATACTGATACCAGCCAGGATGCTTCACTAATTGAACAGATGATAGAAAAAGGAAAGCAATGGTACCTTCTGGACCATCTGCTCCCCGATACGCCTGACAGTTTGATTACCTTTTATACGCAACAGCAATTGAAGTGGTGCCAGCATAATGAAGGGAATATCTGGGCCTCTGTGGTGGCTACTACACCTGACCTTTATACCCTTGAAACTGACAGGATTCAGAACTACCTGGGAGAAGCGCCTTTTACTGCTGACTTGCAGCCGGAATCATCTCCGGGTAATATAGGTCAGTGGATAGGATGGCAGATTGTAAAAAAATTTGAACTTCTTCATCCCGGGATATCCATGCATGAGGTACTTAGAACACCCGCCAAAAAAATTTTTCAGGAAGCTAAGTACAAGCCCAAATAAGTAAGGATCAAAAGAAAATGAAATTTTGAATCGGAAGCCAGAATATCACTGGAGGAAGGATTACTAGTCAATTATTCTGTCTGGATACTATCCTGTAAGGCAATCATCCCGAGTCGTTAATTATTCTTGAAAGGGGTAACCATATCAAAAGCGGGAATACTCACTTCAAAAATCTCTTTATTGTGCAGGTTTTCCATCACATAAGTTCCATGCATCCGTCCAATTTCAGTGTGCAGATTGCAACCGCTAACATATTGGTAATCGTCGCCGCCACTAATTACAGGCTGCATACCTACTACACCCTCGCCTTGGACTTCCCTGTGGCTTCCATCACTATCAAAAATATACCAGTGCCTGGTTTGTAGTTTTACGGGAAATACATTGTGGTTTTCAATAGTAATCCTGTAAGCAAACATGAATTCAGACTGTAAAGGGTTGGAATAATCCTGCTGATAAAATGTTTCTACGCTTACTTTTACGCCTTCCGAAATCATGCTGACCATACAAAATTAGATTTGAATATCCTTGATAAAGTACAAAGTTGCTGCCACAATTTATAAACGAATTAAATGGATAAAAGTTTCTACATCGGTTATTTTTGCGGCACATTAACCTCACAGGTGACCAACTTGCAATTTTATCTCTATTTTACGGGTAGAATCCACCCTGAATTTATATCAACTTAATAAAAGTTTACGCATGAAAATAGCGGTTGCAAAAGGAGATGGTATCGGGCCTGAAATCATGGAAGCTGTCCTGGGCATTTTCGACGCTAACCAGGTGGGTTTGGAATATCATTTTGTGGATATGGGGAAATGGGTATTTGACAAAGGATTCTCCAACGGAATGACACCCGATGCGCAGAAAACCATTGAACAGCTGGGCATTCTATTCAAAGGTCCTATGGAAACGCCAAAAGGGAAGGGCGTTAAGAGCATCAACGTAACAGCCAGGAAAACATGGAATACCTATGCCAACAAAAGAACCTTTCAAACCCTTCATGGGGTAGACACTGTATTCAGTAAGGCCGGCATCCCTATCGATATCACGATTGTGAGAGAAAACATTGAGGATACCTACGGTGGTATAGAACACATGCTTACCCACGATGTGGCACTCAGCCGGCGTTTCATTACACGTCCAGGAAGCATGCAACTCATCAGGTATGCTTTTGAAATGGCTCGGCAGAAAAATACCTCCAGGATTACGTGTGGCCATAAGGCGAATATCATGAAATTGACTGATGGTCTTTTTCTTGAATGTTTTTATGAAGTAGCCAGGGAATATCCAGAACTAAAAGCAGACGACAAAATTGTGGACGACCTGGCGATGCAGCTGGTAGTTCACCCGGACCGATTTG
>JANLYU010000091.1:0-1923 GCA_031365785.1 Flavisolibacter sp.
GCTCATCATAGTTTCCTTTTGAAAGCGCCGAAACATCCGGATACATAGCAAACAGGGAAGGAGTGGTCAAATTGACCCTTTTATCTGTGCACTGGGCAGAGAGTATCACTGACACCAGTAACTCATAGGCATTTTTGAATACGAGTTCTGTTTCAGCTTCCGGCAGGGCAATTGTAAAATAATCGATAACAGCCTGGTAACGTTCTTTTTTGGTCATTCGGTAACCGGACATGAAGAATTGATTCCCGGGAAATACAAAGGAACTCTATTGATACCAAAAAAAGTAGTTCAATTGAAAAGAGATGCTGTCAGCTGGCTGAAGAAATATTTTCTTTCGTTTGCCCATACTTTAAAACATTCAATACAATTTCAGTACGGGGGGCCTGAACCAATGTATTGAGGCGTTCCATGGAAATTTTGAGTACCCCAAGTTTTTCCCGAAGCGTCCAGTCGGATTTCAGTGCTTCTTCTATCGCTTCGGTCGTCTCAGGTGAAGTTTCTTTATACAAAAAAAGAATCAGGTCTTCTGGTGAATAAGTAGGCATATAAGCGATTGACATTTATTAATTCATTGGTCTTGTTCGTCCGCCCTAAAACGAATGATACAGAATTGATATTGCACAAATACCTGTTATTTATTTACAACAGGCTCAACTATAAAAATGTCCTCATTGTCACGCTTCATCATGTAGTGCTCCCTGGCGTACTTTTCAATCGTGTAGGCATTGAATTGCAGGTCTTTAGAAAAATTACGATTTTCTGTAATTTGTTGAGCGAAATATTCTTTGGATGCCTTTATTTTCCGTAATTCTTTTCTTCTTTCCATCTGGGTGAAAACATCGTTCCTGTCAAAAAACAACAGCCACACCACAAAAAAAAGAGTAGCCAGAAAAAACTTATTACGGAGCAGACCAAGAAATTTCATGTAATGAATTGAATAATGGTAGTGCGTGATAAAAATAGAAAATTACTGGTGAGTCACCCCATATTCAGGCCGATTTATTTTACTTCTTCCTATAAAGGGTAAGACCTTCTTAGTAGAATATGAAAGTGGACTTTCCCACCTCACACTAGGTGCCGGATGGAGCCTTACTTCCAAACTTCAGTTGCTTTCCCGGATAAAAAGCCGAATCTCCCAAAAGCTCCTCAATGCGGATCAACTGGTTGTATTTTGCCATACGGTCGGTTCGGGAGGCAGATCCTGTTTTAATTTGCCCGCAATTGAGCGCCACAGCCAGGTCTGCGATCGTGGTATCTTCTGTTTCACCACTCCGGTGGCTCATGATGGTATTGTATCCGTGGTGCTGTGCCAGCGTAACCGCATTGATGGTTTCAGTGATGGTTCCTATCTGATTCACTTTTACTAATAATCCATTGGCGATATTTTTATCAATTCCCTGCTGGATCCGTTTTACATTGGTTACAAAAAGATCATCCCCTACCAACTGTACCTTGTCGCCAACGGCTTCCGTAAGCATTTTCCATCCTTCCCAGTCGTCTTCAGCCATTCCATCTTCTATAGAAGCAATCGGGTATTGCTTCACCCAACTGGTCCAGTACTTCACCAGTTCTTCACTGCTCATGCTTTTCCCATCGCTCTTATGAAAAACATATTTTCCATTTTTATACAACTCGCTATTGGCAGCATCCATGGCAATAAAAATTTGCGAACCTGCTTTAAACCCGGCCGCGTCAATTGCGGTCAGCACCGTTTCAATCGCTTCTTCATTCGACCCGATATTAGGTGCAAAGCCACCCTCATCTCCTACATTGGTACTGTATCCCTTTTTCTTGAGAACGGTTTTCAACGCGTGGAAGATCTCCACTCCCCAGCGCAAACCTTCACTGAATGAAGCCGCGCCCAAGGGCATTACCATGAATTCCTGAAAGTCTATTTTATTGTCTGCATGAGCGCCTCCGTTC
>JANLYU010000149.1:0-5928 GCA_031365785.1 Flavisolibacter sp.
CCTACTTCCCCTAGTTTCGCAAATATTTTATTTCTAAAAATTTCACTTCAAAGATTATGAAAAACCTTTTCTTTTTAATTCTTGCCGTTTTTATGATCAGTTGCAAGAATACTTCTACCCCGGTTTCTGATACGAACACCGATACAACCCGTTCCACACTGGTGAAGCAAGACACTGTTGGTACTGTTGCAGAACCTTCAACCCTTCCGAACGCCAACATCATTTTGTCACGCAAGCAGGTTCCCATATTATGTTACCACCATATCAAGGAAGTGGATGAATTACCCAAGTCATCTATTGGATATACGGTAACTTATAACACCTTTATGGATCATATCAAGAGCCTTGCCGACAGCGGATATCATACAATTACCCCTGATCAGTTATATAATTACCTGGTTCGTGGAACTTCCTTACCTGAAAATCCTGTGATGATCACTTTTGACGACACGGATGTAGAACAATTCATTCTGGGAAAAAAAGAATTAGATAAGTACGGGTTTAAAGGGGTTTTCTTTATCATGACCATAGCACTCAATAAGCCCAGGTACATGAATGAAGCACAACTGAAGCAGTTATCTGATGAAGGTCATGTAATCGCCTGCCATACCTGGGACCATAGCCGTACAGACAGGTATGTAATAGGAGATAGAATGATTCAAGTGGGAAACAAGGAAAAGCCTTTTAACGACTGGGATGTTCAGCTTACCCAGACAAAAAATAAATTGGAGAACATCACCGGGAAGAAAGTAGCCTATTTTGCCTACCCCTTTGGCGTTTGGAATGCAGCCGGAATTCCGGAAATTAAAAAAAGAGGTTTCAAGCTGGCATTTCAATTGGCTTCGAAAAGAGACCCTGTCGATCCCCTCTATACAGTACGGCGTATTATTGTGGCACCCTCCTGGAAAGGCACTGGGCTTCTGCGTGCCATGAGAATAAGTTTTAAATAATCTGTTTGTTGAAGTTAGGCAACACAATTCCCCAGTTAGGAGTTGAAGGGACTTTCGGATTAAAATTCACCGCTTTAAGTCCTTTAAAAAGTAAAATCATTTACTGTTTTACAATTGGAACGGTCTTTGGATTTTGTAAATAAATGTGATGTTATGTTTCCAATGTGGTTTTTCATAGTTCTTATTTTCTTAATCTGTTACCTATTGTATATTACAAGAACAACTGAAGAGAATTTACTCTTAATGAGCAGGAATCATCTGAAACGTCTGAGTTTCAAAATGAAGAATCCTGAGGACATTAAATAAAATTAAAGGCTGTGTTTGGTTGGGAGTGGAACAGACAGTTATCAACGATTGTTCAGGAAGAACAGTCCGATTTGCGAGCGCTACCAATGAGTCAATGCTATTAATAAAAAAAGCCCCGTCAATACGGGGCTTACATATATTCAGGAAGATCAATCCGATCTGCGTCCACTACCACGAGTTAATGCCACTAATAAAAGGATAAAAACTGCAGCACCTACAACCCACACCCATGGTGAAGTATACCAGGCGCCTCCATTGGAGTTGACATTGATATCTACTTTTTTATCACCATCCTGTGCTAATGCTACCATGGTGCCAAACAAGGCAGCAATAAATGAGAAGATTACTTTTTTCATGATCTTAAATTTAGGTTATTAGATAAAAAAACATGCCAGATAGAAAAAAATAGTTAAACAGCCTTTCTTTCTCCAAATATAAGACTTCCGATACGCACCATATTGCTTCCTTCATCTACCGCTATCGTATAGTCGCTACTCATTCCCATGGAAAGATCAGAAAATTCCGTTTCGGAAACGGAATATTGCATAAAGAGTTCTTTTAACTCATGAAATTCACTTTTGATTTTATCCTTTCGATCTGTAAAGGAAGCCATACCCATCAATCCTTTCACCTGAATATGGGTATAATCACCAGCTTGTTGCTTTACGCCTACCTCGTTCATCAGCTTCTTCAGTTCATCCACAGTTAAACCAAATTTTGTTTCTTCCTGTGCTAGGTGAACCTGCAGCAAACAGGATATTACTCTTTGAGTCTTCTCGCCCTGCCTGTTGATTTCCTCCAACAACTTCAAATGATCCACGGAATGAATTAAATAAATAAAGGGTGCCAGAAATTTTACTTTGTTTTTCTGTAAATGCCCTATAAAATGCCATCTTATATCAGCAGGCAAATCTTTTTGTTTTTCTATTAACTCCTGCACATAATTTTCACCAAAATCCCTGTGTCCCAATTTATATAAAGACAATATCTCTTCAATGGTTCTTGTTTTGGAAACTGCAATCAGCGTCACCTTTCTTTGCTGAAGCCAGTTATAGATTTCTGAATATGTGTTTATGTCCAACATCAATTGATTCCATACAGCAGCCATCATGATGACTGGGGGTTGATTTTAAAATCGATTGAGAAAGTGTAATACTCTTTTATTTATCGTGTTCGTTTATTGGTAAGTGGTCAACTATATGTAATCATCAACTTTTTAGAATAGATCTGCTAATCACAATTCGTTGTACCTCACTGGTGCCTTCATAGATTTGGGTGATTTTAGCATCCCGCATCAGACGTTCTACGTGGTATTCTTTAACATAGCCATATCCTCCGTGGATCTGAACGGCTTCCACAGTCGTCCACATGGCGGTCTCTGAAGCATATACTTTTGCCATGGATGAACTAAGCGTATAATCCCTTTTATGGTCTTTGTCAAACGCGGCGGACATGCACAACAATCTAGCGGCTTCAATCCTTGTCGCCATGTCTGCCAACTTGAATGCAATTACCTGATGATTACTGATTTCCGTTCCGAATGCTTTTCTTTCCTTGGAATATTTTAAAGCCAGTTCATAAGCGCCGCTGGCAATACCTAGAGCCTGAGATGCAATTCCTATTCTACCACCGGCGAGCGTTTTCATAGCGAATTTGAATCCGAAACCCTCTTCACCAATCCTGTTTTCTGCTGGTACTTTTACATCATTGAACAAAATCGTATGAGTATCGCTAGCCCTGATGCCTAGCTTGTTTTCTTTTCCACTTACCACTACACCTGGACAGTTTTTTTCCACTATAAAAACACTAATACCTTTATGACCTTTGGATGGATCCGTTTGGGCCATGACCAGGTATACCGATGCAGAATTGCCATTGGTGATCCAGTTCTTCGTGCCATTTAAAATATAATGGTCCCCCTGCTTTTCAGCTGTAGTTCTCTGTGAAGTGGCATCACTTCCTGCTTCTGGTTCACTCAGTAAAAACGCACCTGTATATAATTCGCCATCTTTTTTGCCCTGAGCCAGTGGGGTGAGGAATTTTCTTTTATGTTCTTCCGACCCAAATGCTTCTATACCATAACAAACCAGACTATTGTTCACACTCATGCATACACTTACACTGGCATCCACTTTACTGATTTCTTCAATGGCAAGTACATAACTAATGGTATCCAGCCCTGCTCCACCATACTCCGGACTTACCATCATACCCATGAAACCAAGATCAGCCAGTTTCATGATCTGTTCCCTTGGAAACTTCATGTGCTCATCCCGTTCAATGACTCCTGGCAAACACTCATTTTTGGCAAAATCCCTCGCTGCCTGTTGTATCATGAGTTGCTCTTCGCTGAGTTCGAAATTCATTACTCAAATTTGTGCCGCAAATATAGACCAATGTGATCATGGAATAACTTTGGAGTATGACTGTCAAAAGCATCACTCATGGAACTGAAGAGTATGAAGAAATGATACGGCTGCGGATTACTGCATTGCTGGATCCGATTGGCGTTCCTTCCTCCTATATCAAAAGAGAAGCTGAGGAACATGATTTACTGATTGGCGCATTCGATGACCTTCGGCTGATTGGATGTTGTGTTTTAACTGATAAACATGATGGGTCTGTTCAGCTACGGCAGATGGCGGTGCAACCCACCTTCCAGGGGAAAGGATACGGTGCCAGAATCCTGGAATTTGCTGAAAAATTGGCTGTGGAAAATAAATTCACTTCACTGATTTTGCATGCCAGAGATCCCGTGATTAATTTTTATGTAAAATGTGGTTACCAGATTTCCGGAAGTCAGTTTTTTGAAGTAGGTATTGCCCACCATAAAATGGTGAAGAAGTGGTTCGTTTAGGTTTCATGAAGAACCAATGCATCAAGGTTTTGTAAACCAATGCTTTTTTTTGATAAAAACCCTTCTCCATATTTTACACCAATTCTTTTGCCCAGCAGCCGGGCCCTAGCAATAAGTGCATCAATGAAATCAGGATTGGAAAGATAAGATGAAGGCTCCTTACTTTGCGGATCATAAAACTGGGTTTTATAAGCTTTGATCGCTTGCATCCGCTGTTCCCATTCCGCGCTGACATCAATGATAAAATCAGGTTCGTAAAAACGGTCCTGAATATATTGCAATAACATTTTAGGACGCCATTGCAATTGCTCCTTTCCGTTTTCATCAAAAGTCTGGATCTGCCTCAATCCTGAAAAAAAGCAGGCATCGTAGATCAGCCACCCCCCACGACCATGGTCAGGGTGCCTGTCTTCATGTATATTTCCTATCACTACTTCAGGCTGGTATTTCCGCAGTATCGAGATCAGCTGCTTCTGATGCATTTCATCATTTTTAAAGAAGCCATCCCGCATTTTCAAATTCTCTCTGATGGTTACACCCATGATCTTTGCGGCATCCGCAGATTCCTGATACCTGGTGTCAATGGTTCCCCTTGTTCCCAGCTCTCCCTGGGTGAGGTCGACAATTCCCACTCGCTTGCCCCTCTTAATTTCCTTGATCAGGGTTCCGGAACATCCCAGTTCCACATCATCAGGGTGGGAACCAATTGCTAATACATCCAGTTTCATGATTGAAAGATAATGAAAGAGCTGATCTCCTGCTCCACCAGTGGTTGGGCTTTTATTTTTTGAATAATTCAATTACATTAGAGAGGGGAATGCTTCACATGAAAAGAATAATGCAATACAGGTGGTGGTTTTTATTGTTCCTGATCATTGTGCTTTTTCTGGTTAAAAAAGAACAATGGTTTCATAAAGAAAACACTACCCTGAAAAATGCCAGGAGCTCCGGGCGTCAGGACTAATCATTCGTTACATTTTCTTGCTTACTAATGCATGGTATAGCGGTTTAGCATGTTGATTATCCAGCAGGACTTCAACAAGCAAGGAATGAAAACATTAACGCGGAATGACTGTTTTATTTTCTCCCAGGTAGGGATGGCTATACCAGTTTTGATGAATTTCGCGTACAATAGATTCAATCTGGCGGTCCAATGTATTATTGACCGGATCAAATTCCTGTTTCAGGCTGCTTCCAAACAAAAAAGCTACGGTTTGATACATACGGGCATTCAATCCGCCTCTGTATTCTTTGATCAGTTCAAAACAGTCGTTACCTGTTTCCCTGTTGATCAGTTTCATGAGGACCTTGCCCTGGTAAACTGAAAGATTGGAAAGTGGATCTGAAAACTGTTTTTTCAATTCACTTTCCCTGGACTTGATATATTTTTTGCGTTGGCTACCATTCGTTACACTTTGAAGATGGCTGTTGACATCATTGATGACCACTGCAGCCTTTGTAGCATAAGGATAGGTAACAAAAACAGCATTTCTCAATCGGTTGTATTCCTGTAATATCTGCGCCATTTTTTCAGCCGACACATTGGAAATAAATACCATTTCCATCTCGCTGTAAGGGATGTATTCGCCATCGTAAAAAATAGAAGGTACTACGAGTGTATCATGAGGACCATATCTGGAATGCGCTGTATCCTGTCCCTGAACACTACCAAGTACGAAAAAAGCGAATATGAAAAGAAAAAAAATGCGCATATTTAAAAATACAAAAGGAAAATAAACCCTCAAATAGACAGGAAAATTAAAGAAAAAGCTGTTTAGGAAAAGCTAAAGGTCTTACCTGAATTGGTCGTAGATA
>JANLYU010000164.1:0-2584 GCA_031365785.1 Flavisolibacter sp.
CCTCAGTTCATATTTTATCAAGAACAGGATGTTCAACCTGTTCGACAGTATGCTGGCCAAAACCCCCGGCATCAGATTCATTTATTCTACCGTCAAAGATTTTTTTGAAGCGTTTGCAGGGGAAAAGAAAAAATTCAACAAACCTGTCTTAGCTAATATTGATGACAATGATGTATGGCGCGTAGGCTTTATCACACAGGAGGAAGCCGGTGATTTTGGATTCCATGATTATGTTGCTGTCTACATTCCCATGTCCTACTCCATAGCCGGAAATGTATACCTGTTACCGCGCAACCGGGTGCGTGCCATCACGGATGTAAATGCTACGGACGCCATGAAATTTGCACTCAGTGGTGGAGTAACACATTTTGATGAAGACCGGGTGAAACCAGCGGCGAGCCCGAATCATGAATAGTGACCTGACACCAGGTAATATATCGTGCTGATGCATTCAGCTGAATGGATTTTTGCCAGGAATTACCCTGTTTGTTTTCCCCTTACTTATTGTTTTTTCCACCTTTTTGATACAGCGCTTCCTTCGAGATTTACCTTTTCGTTCACCAGGTAATTCCTCACCATTCATGAAATCTTTTTTCCTGAATTGTTTCTTATTGATTTCATTAGACTGTTGGAGTTGGGGTTTCTTTGCTCACCAGAAGATCAATTATTACGCAGTTTTTTTGCTGCCACCGGAAATGATGATTTTATTCAAGCCTCATATTTTATTTATCAGAGAACATTCGGTTGACCCTGATAAAAGAAGGTATGCTATAGCCGCAGAAGGGCCCCGTCATTACCTGGATCTGGACCACTATGGATCGTATCCATTCAACAATTTACCCCACCGGTGGGAGGAAGCTGTAATGATGTATGGCCCTGACAGTCTTGCCAAACATGGGATTGTTCCCTGGTGGATCATGGTGATGAAAAGCAGACTGACTGAAGCCTTCCGTGAAAAGAACGGGAGCCGGATTTTGAAATATGCCGCCGAGATCGGGCATTACATTGCGGATGCACATGTGCCGCTTCATACTAACAGCAATCATAATGGACAATTAACCGGTCAGCAGGGAATTCATGGATTCTGGGAAAGCAGGATTCCGGAACTGATGGCAGATAAAGAATGGAATTTATATACCGGGAAAGCGGTTTATCTGAATGATCCACTCCATTACATATGGAACATTATTTTTGAAAGTTCCGCTGCGGCAGATTCTGTTTTGTTGTTTGAAAAAAAACTGACCGCCATTTTCAGGTCAGACCAAAAATATTCATTCGAAGAAAGGAATGGTAAAAATGTCAGGCAGTATTCCTCTTCTTTTTCAAAAGCTTATAATACTATGTTGCAGGGAATGATTGAAAGACGGATGCGGCAATCTATTGCATCGGTGGCCAGTTTTTGGTATACCTCTTGGATCGATGCAGGTCAGCCGGACTTGTCCAACCTGTCAAACATGACTTTCCCGGAAAAAGACCGGAAGGAATTTGACGAACTGACAAAAGCATGGAAGCAAAATTTAATTAAAGGGCGAGAAGAATAAAGAACCTGTCTTCAGGCAGACAGCAAACCGAGCTGCCCTCAATGATTGAATACAAAAGTATTGAGGTGACCCATCTAAAAGAATTTGTAATAGAATAATATTAAATACAGGTTTTCTCACCATGATCCATCAACTATTATCCATGTCCCATTCACATCGCTTCCATTTCAATTCCGCGCTGCAGGGATGAGGAGGGTAAAAAACCATTGATCATTTCCTGCCGCTCGGCCTCTTCTTCATATTTTTTATACTGACGGTAAAAAAGTAAGGTACACACCATCGCCAATAAAAAACATACCTCATTCGCGTTACTGATCAAATAATCCGTTATTTCCATGAACCACATACCAGCCATTTTAAAATAGAGACAAATAGTTTGCCAATCAATTTCGTGCAAGTAGTTTTTTAGGAAAGTGGAAGGGGGAGTAAGAACATTCAAGTTAAGGTAAATTCTAAAACTGACCAATCGTAAACTTACTCAAACCCTTGCTGGCGCTGGTTTTCAGACATCAGCAAGGGAACATATTGATTCCAAATAAAAATGATATGATGGTGAAAGTATACGAAATGCCTTGCACAGTAAGCATTCTAAAGTATATATTTTTTATATCATCTACGGATGTTTATCACTAAATGAATTATTTATTAAATCCTTGCTTGATGATTCCTGCTCCTGATGAATTTAGTTTGATTTGTGTTGCCTGAATGAATTGAAAGGGATATGGTCTACCATCCATCGCCGTCAATCATGTTCCCCAATCCTCCCAGGATACTACCTTCATCCTTGCGTTTAACTGTTGCATATTGAAGGATGCGGCTAGCCAGCCTGCTCACGGGAAGCGTTTGAATCCATACCCGTCCGGGCCCTCGAAGTGTGGCAAAGAAAAGTCCTTCTCCACCAAATATGGTGTTCTTGATGCCGCCAATAAACTGTATGTCATAATTGCAACTCGGTGTAAAAGCAACAATACAACCCGTGTCAATTTTTAAAAGTTCGCCCTCCGGAATCTCTCTTTCAATGATATGACCACCTGCATGCACAA
>JANLYU010000206.1:0-6952 GCA_031365785.1 Flavisolibacter sp.
CCTCAGGTTCAACACTTGTATCTGACGACTCATATGTTTATATGGTTGTCTTGTCTTGTTTATAAAGGCACATTTGTAACATCAATTAACCAGTCTGCAATAAATAATACGATGATTATGAGAAAAATTATGTTACTGATGTCTTTACTTTTGGTATCCTGTTTTTATGTAGAATTGAGCGCCCAAAGTAAACTAGAACGGATCCGGGACAAGTTCAAACAAAAAGCTGATCAGCGTGCCAACGCGAAGGTGGAAAACGCAATGGATAAAACACTGGATGAAGCAGAAAAATCCATTGATGGAACAGATAAAAGTAAGGATTCCAAAAATGCAACAGATAAATCATCAACACCAGAAAAAAAGAATAGTGAATCTGGTTTGAAAAGTTATTCCAAATTTGATTTTGTTCCTGGCGACAAAATAATTTATGTAGAGGATTTTTCGGGAGACAATTTAGGAGAGTTGCCACTAAAATGGAATACCAATGGTAGTGGTGAACTGGTAGAATTGGATGGACTCGATGGAAAGTGGCTGCAGATGAACCAGGAGGCCAATTATAAAAGCCCGATGAAAACAAAATTACCAGAAAATTATACGGTGGAATTTGATCTGATCGTTGAATTCAAATCCGACCAGCGTGTTCCGGATATTAATGTATTCGTAACCAAAATAGTTGGTTCAGCAGGTGATGGAGAATCAGCCATGCTCAGTTCGGGAATAAAGTTAAACCTGATGCCGAATGGAGGCAGTGGTGGTGAAAATGATGCAGTGGAGTTGACTACTTTCGATGGAAAGGGCAATGTTTTTTACAGGCCGGATAATAAAACGCTGACTTCCGAATTCTCCAATCTCAATAAAAAAGGAGTACCCATACATGTAGCCATTTGGGCGCAGGGTTCCAGGCTTAGGATCTGGCTGAATCAGAAAAAAATGTATGACCTGCCAAAGGGACTCTCAAAAGATGCTGTTCCCACAAACATCAGCTTTTCAGTGGGTAGTTATGGTGGCTCGCAAAATAATTACCATTATTACGTCAGCAATCTAAAAGCAGCGATCGCTTCACCAGATAACAGGAGCAAATTGATTACAGAAGGCAAGTGGGCTACTTCAGGCATCAAGTTCGACGTGAATTCTGACGGCATTAAACCAGAATCATATGGCGTACTGAAAGACATAGCTGCAGTGCTCATGGAAAACCCCACCATTAAAGTCAAAATCATTGGTCATACTGATAGTGATGGTGATGATGCAACGAATATGGATCTCTCCAAACGAAGGGCTGCTGCTGTGAAAAAAATGCTTGCCTCCGAATTCAGAATTGACGCTTCACGTATGGTTACGGATGGCATGGGTGAAACAAAGCCGGTTGCAGACAACAACAAACCTGAAGGAAAAGCGCAGAACAGAAGGGTAGAATTTATCAAGATGTAATTGGCCAACTTATTTTTTTGTTTCAAAATTCTATATGATCAGGTTATTTTTTATAACAACAATTTTTTTAAGCTTTATTGCAGCTGCGCAAAAGAAAACTTCTAATAACGCATCGTCGCAGCAAACTGAAATGCGCAGGCAAATGGCTGAGGCTAATAAGGAAATAGTGGAACTTGAGAAGAATGATCCTGAGGCAGCAAAAATGGCGCGCCAGATGATAGCCAAAATGAAACATGTGGAGAAGCCTGCGCTTCCGGATGAACCGTTGCCGAAAATGTCCTCTCCTATTGTTGGTATTTCATTAAAAGTTATTCCTCCAACTCCCTCACTCGCCGGGTCTACAGACAATTTATTTGGTTATCATGGAAAAAAAATAGATGGCAATACACTAATCACCTCAAGTGGAACGGTAATATTTTATAACAAGGGGAAAAGGCAGTTGGTTGTTCAGCCGAAAAATGGAAGCGATCCGTTTACAAAAATTGTCAAGGAATTATTACAGACAGAAATAAGGAAGCGGTCTTTAATTGACCAGGTAAGCAAGAAGAAAAATGGATTTTTTCTTTATCCACAGGTACTCAATACCCTTGTGCAATATGATGCTATTGCAAAAACATATAATGACATTCTGAAAAACACCATTGACCTTCCAACAATTCCTACCAGCTTTACTAATCCTTCTTCTGCAATTAGTAAAGGTGGTTTTAGCCGGAAAGAAATCAATGAACTTCCTATTGAAATAGTTCAGGCATATGAGCAAGTTGTAGCATTAATGAAAGACCCACCACCTTTTGATGACATGGCTCCTCCCTCTCATGAATTCGATGTTTGTTTTAGCTGCGACAGTAATGCGGTAAAAAATTATGAAGCAGTAAAAAATAAATGGATTACAGATTTTTTTAAATATGAGCGCGATCTCAATAGCAAGGCCATGACCGTCTACAGGATGATTAGCCTTCTTGGTGATGGCAATCAAAATGATGAAACGGCTAAAATAGAAGCGAAGATGGATGCGGCAGGAGCACTAGCCACATACCGGCTGGATAAAAAGGAAGAATACATTGTTTCCAAATTTGGAAACGATTTTAAAATGACCCCGATAGTGGTGGAAGTTGTATTATCATTAGAGAGACAAAAGCAGTTATTGGGAAAAACCGCAGAAAATTCAAGTAATGGACTGGAAAAGATTCCCATGCTGATTAAAAATTTCGATGCCTATATCAAACAGGCCATGGATGAGCGTAATTACAATGTGGCCATGAATGCTTCAATGATTTTTGCAATGGAAAGGCAAAAACAACTTATGGCATTGGAAGATGGGGGCAATTTGCAATTTGTCGACCAATATATGGACTTCAATCGCTTCAAACTGAAAATGTCTATGGAGTTTGGCCTAGTAAATAATGATGAAGATGGTAAGTTGGTTTTGGGAGCAACAGGACAGATGGAAAATTCAAGGGATGTGATGGTAAGTCTGGGCTGGAACAATTGTAAATTCCAGTTATACCTAGCTGACATGGATTTAAAAACATCATCCGATGAGAAGCAGTACAGAATTCCTATGGTGATCACAGGAGGAGTGAAAAAAGTGAAAGAAGGTGACAAGTATAAAACTTATATATATTCGGGACCCAGGGACATTTCTCTTGTTTTTCCGCTTACCGCCATCAGTTTCTGCGATGATGAAAGGGATTCGGCTTATATTGAAATCCCCACTTATGGTATGGACCTTGGCCCTTATGGGGCATCAGTTAAGAGTGCTTATACTGTAGATTTTCTTGCTTATGCGATGTATATGTTTTTTGATGTTGCCAAAATTAAAGGAAAAGAAGAACAAATGAAAAGTATTGGAACCGATATGATGAACGTACTTACACAGGAACAGGAAATTACGCCTTCAGGCTATGGTGCTCTTGATAGGATGCAGGCTGATTATAAAAAAAATAGCGCACTGACAGAACAGCAAAACAAATTGGCTGCTCTCACTAACAATATGAAATTGCTTTTTCTTTTTAATGCACAAAACCATTCAGCTACATTGATTGATGAAACAACAGATGTGGCGAGGGAGGTTGTTCCTAATTTGACCCTGACAAAAGGAAAAGTAAAGATTACAGTTACACATAATCCGAAAAATTAATCAACTGCTTGCAAAGTCAATGAAAACTATATTTAGTATTTTTATTGTTTGCCTTTTTCACAATTTTGCATCAGCCCAGGATGGAATAATATGGGCAAAAGATCATCCCGGCCTCTATCACAAGTCCAAACCCTGCTCTATTTCCGGGTTCAAACTGAATGCGATCTATGATGTATTGAACCAGATACCTTTTTTAACCCATCCAAAAGGTTTTGATGTTTATGAAAATGTAAATGTGCGTCCAATTCAGAATGACAAAGCCTATCGTGGTGGCCTATTGCTGCATTTCGATGCTTATTTTAATGCACTTGGCAAGGGCATCATTCACGTTCCGCAAAAATTTCTGCTGCTGAATATCAGGGTGAATGAGACTGAAGAGCTGATGAATAACAACAGTGTGATCTTGCTGGATGAAAGCAGCCGGCTTGATATGCCGCTTATATTCACAGATACTTTTGCAGTAAAATATGAGGAAATAAATGGTTATTCGGTGGGGTATGTTGTAAATAATGAATTAGGTCGTGACATTCCTTATTATGTGCTGAACCCAAAACATAAAGCCTGCTTTATTCAATGGACTAAGCAACAATACATTGAATTCTGGATTAAAAAATTGAATTTGGACTTTGACGATATTGCAAAGCAACTGGTCCAGGACAAAAAGGATTACAAGGAAACTCAAAACAATGAAACACTGAAGGCTATCCTTCCGCAACTGGAGAAAGGAATTAAATATGATAACAACATGTATACCTATTATAAAGAAAAAAAGAAGTATTACGAGGATATGCTTGCCCAAATGACTGTTACAGAAAAAAAACAGCCTGCATATTGTCACTTATCAGAAAAAAACAGTCTGGTGATTGTGGACAAAGCTGGAAACATCCTGGATCATTTTAGTGGTCGGATGTCCTATGAACTTGCCAGTGATGATTCAGAAAATGTTGTTCCCCTGCTCATGTTTAATCCAACATTCTTTGACAGCCATCTCCCAAAAACATCCATACAATTCATCCTTTTTGACGGTATTGGAGAATCGGCCGAGGAATTTGTCAAAAACGTGCAGGATCAATTTTATTCAAATATTCCCTACAAAGAGATTGCCGCTTTAATGTACAAGTGATACTAGTTCTGGAATAAAAAAGCATCCTTGTATGAATGCTCTAACTAATTTTTAAAATTATATTATCAGGATGGTTCCTTTACTTTTTCCGACTTGGGCTTTTTACCACCCTTTGGAGTAAAGATCGCCAGCATTCTTTTTCCTTCCAGTTTGGGCATGCTTTCCAGCTGACCAAAGTCTTTCAACCGGTCTGCAAACTTGAGTAGCAACAACTCTCCCCTGTCTTTGAATTGAATAGCACGGCCCTTGAACTGTACGTAAGCTTTAACTTTATTTCCCTCTTTGAGAAAATTTTCTGCGTGTTTTGATTTGAAATCGAAATCATGGTCATCCGTATTGGGCGTAAAGCGGATCTCCTTCATTTCTGTCGTCTTCGCCTTGGCCTTCATTTCCTTTTCCTTCTTCTTCTTATCGTAAAGGAATTTGTTGTAATCGATCACTTTACAAACAGGAGGATCTGCCTGCGGCGAGATTTCTACAAGATCCAATTGCTGTTCCTGGGCGATCTTCATAGCGTCTTGCGTGGAATAAACACCAATGGTGACGTTGTCGCCCACTAAACGTACCTGGGGTACTCTGATATGATGGTTGATACGGTGTTCTGCTTCTCTGCGGGGAGCAAATCGTCCCCGGTTAAATCCTCCACCTCCTGGTCTGAATCCTTTGTTCGGTAATGCCATAATGTGTGTCTGCATTGGATTGTCGACTTCAACCGATCTGCAGCTTACTTTTTGATTTAGTGTATAGCCGAATTATTTAAGTGAATGGTGAATTGTCAAAGTGAATTAGCTTCTTATATTGAGTTTGAAAATGAGATGAAAAATAAAATCAATTACCTGTGTTCAATACCTAAACACACACCCATCAACATTCATTTAATTCACAAAACTATTCGCTTTTCCGCTCTTTGATTTCTTCGATTATTTCGTGTAAAAACTCTTCTACTGATCTCGTCCCCAGGTCGCCCTTGCCTTGTCTGCGTACGGCTACTTTATTTTCATTTACCTCTTTCTCTCCCACCACCAGCATATACGGTACTCTCATCACTTCAGTATCCCTTATCTTCTTTCCGATTTTTTCACTCCTGTCATCTATTTCCGCACGAATATCTGCTTTTTTTAATTGATGTAACAGAGATTTGGAATACTCCAGGAACTTGTCACTGATCGGCAGAATTTTGACCTGTAGTGGGGCCAGCCATACCGGAAATTTACCCGCATAGTGTTCCAGTAAGAATCCAATAAACCTTTCATGTGTTCCCAGCGGTGCCCGGTGGATAATTAATGGCGTTTCCTGCTCGTTGTTCTGGTTGGTAAATTCCAGCTTAAACCTCTTTCCCTGGGCAAAATCCACCTGATTGGTGGCTAATGTAAATTCGCGGCCAATGGTACTCCAGATCTGTACATCAATCTTAGGACCGTAAAATGCTCCTTCATCATGAACCTCTATAAATGGGATACCCGCTTCCAGCATCACCCGCCGTACCATGGCTTCCGTTTCCAACCACATTTCCGGCTCATTAATGTATTTCTGACCCAATTTAGCAGGATCGTGCAAGGATAATCGCATCACATATTTATCGACTCCGAAAATCTTGAAATACTTGATGTACATATCATTTACCGCACGGAATTCCTGTGCAAACTGCTCCCGTGTACAATAGATATGCGCATCATTCATGTGCAGGCATCGCACGCGCATCAGACCAAATAATTCACCGCTTTGTTCATACCGGTAACAGGTTCCGTATTCAGCCAGCCTGAAAGGAAGGTCTTTATAACTTTTATGGTCAGTGGCAAAAATTTTATGGTGGTGCGGACAATTCATGGCTTTCAGATAATATTTCACCCCTTCCAGTTCAATGGGTGGATACATACTATCCTGGTAATAGGGTAAATGACCGCTGGTGAGATACAGATTCTCCTTGGCAATATGCGGGGTCACCACTCTTTTATAACCGGCCTCCTTTTCAGTTTCCTTGGCCAGCTTTTCCAGCTCTTCAATGATAATGGTACCGTTGGGCAGCCATAAAGGAAGGCCTGGCCCTACATCATCATCCATAGCAAAAATTCCCAACTCTTTTCCCAGTTTCCTGTGGTCTCTTTTTTTGGCTTCCTCAAGCATGAGGAGGTATTCATCCAGCTGTTTCTGGGTGGGAAAGGTAATTCCGTAAATGCGTGTCAGCTGTTTGTTGTGCTCATCGCCTTTCCAGTACGCACCAGCAATGTTGGTAAGCTTAATGGCCTTAATAAAACCCG
>JANLYU010000236.1:0-3347 GCA_031365785.1 Flavisolibacter sp.
CTTCAAATTGGCGTGGAGCCGACTGGTAGCTTTCAATTTTGTAAGCCTCTACTTCCAGCAATGAATCTTTCGTGAGGCGGCGTAGTTGCACATGGTTGGCCTGCAACCTTTCAATGACCTTGTACCATCCTTGCGGGATGAGGTAGGCCTTTGGTTTTTGCACCGTCAGTGTATCGGTATACACATTATAAAAAGGAACTTTTTTTTCGAAGGGCTTATTGCGGTCGTAAAATAAGCGTGGCAGTCCCGAAACCTCGCTTGTTTTATAACCGGATTCATATCCTTTATAAATGATTTCCGTGAAAGCTGATCGATTCCACTTCCAGGCGATGGGAAATTGCTTCTGTACCAGCTGTTGCTTTTTTGTTTGTTCGCGGATGCGGAGAATCTCTGGAGCATGTGCTGACGTAAATGCAATAAAACATTTCATCAGGTCACGCGTGGCTTCCACCCTTTGCTGGTAAGGCTTCAGCATATGGGTTTCAGGAACAAAGGAAAAGGTGGTCCACAGGGATGCATAACCGCTGCTGTACCGGGGACTGTCCCAGAACTGATTCCATCCATGATCCGGCGTTTCTCCGAAATGATTCACATATGGCACCATATCCCAACCAAAACTTTTCATTCCTACATACAGGGCAGGATCAAATATTTCATTTAGAAAAGTGCCCGCAAGCCCTCCCAATTTATTGTGCTGTGATGTAAGAAGTGTCATTACATGCTGGTAATCCGCCCCGTCACTAACATGGTTATCTACGAAAACATCCGGATCAACTTCATGAAAAATTTTTGTAAACGTTTGTGCTTCTTTGGTATCACACTTTATAAAATCCCTGTTGAGGTCCATGTTTTGCGAATTGCCACGGAATCCAAATTCTTCAGGCCCGTTCTGGTCTACCCTGTAATTGGCGCTTCGGTTGAGGGTGCCGCCAATATTATATACTGGAATGATGGCCAGCACCACATTTTCAGGGAGGTGATGTTTTGGATCAATCACTTCTTCAGTCAGAAGCCTGCTGGCATCAATGCCATCCGGTTCGCCGGGATGAATGCCGTTATTGATGAGGATGATCGTTTTTTTCTTGTTACGGATCGAGTGGATATCAAAGTCTTTGTCCCATGAAATTAAAATAAGATGCAATGGATTACCTGCATCGGTGGGCCCCATTTCTTTCATTTGGATATAAGGAGATAAGGCATCCATTTTTTTCCACCATTCAATAATTTCCGGGTAGGTTGGTGTTTCTTTTCCCCCACTGTTTTCATAACGGGTGGTGGGGAAATTCTGGCCATATGCTACTAGGGAAAGGGATAGCATTATTAAAGAATATATCAAGCGCATGGCACTAAGTTATGAATTAGTAAAAGGGAGTAATGGGGAAAAGTAGCAGTAACGGAGGGTGATTCATGAAGATTCTCTATCTGAAAAAAAGTGTTGAAACCTGCAATAAAAAACCCCGCATAGCGGGGAGTATAGAATGACCTGTAAATTAATTATGCTATCGCATTGACCCTTCTGGTCAGCTTACTTTTCAGGTTGGAAGCTTTATTTTTATGAATGATACCTCTCTTTGCAAGCCTGTCTAACATGGAGATTACTTCAATCAGACCTTTTCCCGCAGCGTCTTTTCCTTCCACTACCTTCAAGTCACGGATAGCATTACGGGTGGTTTTACCATAATATTTATTCCTTTCCCTGCGTTTTGCAGACTGACGCATGTCTTTCTTTGTTGCCTTATGATTGGCCATGGATGCTTGATTTGGACGGCAAAGGTAAGGTCATACGGGCAGAATGGAAAATAATAGATGAAAAATTTGTAAATAATTGTCACCCTTTCTTATCAGCTAGGGTTGGGATGCACACTATATACGAGCCCTGAAATCTGCCTGAAAATCAGGACCGCGGACTTTCGTTGACTGCGGACTATAACATTTTTAAACGATATTTGCCTACTCCAAATTCAAAATTCCTTTCATGAAGGACTTTTCCTACATCACTCAGTCTCATCCTACCTACATCGATGGTCTTTATAAAGATTTTGTCCGGGATCCGGAAAGTATAGACCAGGAATACCGGAAATTTTTTGAAGGGTTTGATTTTGCCCTATCCAATGGCGATAAGGTTCATGAGGTGAATGGTTCCGGTGCAGGGATGAAGGAGCGTCCTGAGCAACTTATTAAAGAGTTTGCGGTCTATAATCTAATACTTGCTTATCGCAATAAAGGCCACCTGGTAGCTAAAACAAATCCTATCAGAGAGCGGAAAAACCGCGGTGCCAACCTTGAACTGTCTTTTTTTGGTTTGAATGAATCGGATCTGGGTGAGCGTTTTTCTGCAGGAACCTTTATTGGATTAACTGAGGCTACACTTCAGCAAATTATTGATCATATGCAAAAAGTGTATTGTGGTCATGTGGGAGTGGAATACCAGTATGTGGTCAACCACGACCGGATTGAGTGGCTACAGAAAGAAATTGAGGTAACCCTGCAACAGCCTGTGTCACTGGACCAGAAAAAAAGAATTCTGGAAAAACTGAATGAGGGAGTAATTTTTGAAAAATTCCTTCATACCAAATATGTAGGACAAAAAAGATTCTCGCTGGAGGGGGGTGAAACTACCATTCCCGCTCTGGATGCGATACTCACTACCGCCGTGGACCTGGGTGTTCAGGAAGCAGTGATTGGAATGGCCCACAGGGGAAGGCTGAATGTACTGGCCAATATTCTGGGCAAAACCTATGAACAAATTTTCAGTGAATTTGAAGGAACGGCGATCCCCGACCAAACTATGGGAACCGGAGATGTCAAATATCACCTGGGGTTTAGCAGTGAGGTGGATACAGCCAATGGTAAAAAAATACACCTGAAGCTTACTCCTAATCCCTCTCACCTTGAAGCAGTGGATCCGGTAGTTTTAGGATATGCCAGAGCAAAGGCTGATGTATTGTACCAATCGGAATTTGATTCTGTTCTTCCGATCCTCATTCATGGCGATGCTTCCGTGGCGGGTCAGGGCATTGTATATGAAATTCTGCAGATGAGCGGATTGAAAGGGTATTATACAGGGGGAACCATGCATTTCGTGATCAATAATCAAATTGGATTTACAACTGATTTTGATGATGCCCGCACTTCCAACTATTCTACTTCAGTCGCTTCCACCGTGCAGGCCCCGGTATTTCATGTAAATGGTGATGATCCGGAAGCTGTTGTCAAATGTGTGCAGATAGCTACAAAATACAGGCAGGAATTCAATTCGGATATCTTCATTGACATGGTCTGTTACCGCAGGCATGGTCACAATGAAGGTGATGATCCCAAATTTACCCAGCCACAGCTTTACGCAT
>JANLYU010000020.1:0-2039 GCA_031365785.1 Flavisolibacter sp.
TAGTGAGTGAATCGTCGATGGTCAAGGTCCAACTATCTTCTTGAAGGAAGATTCACCCCCCTCTCCTCATCGAAAATCAAAGCGTTTCCGTCGAAAGCGACTTTTAAGCGCGGCAAATGTGTTGCATCTTTGTTTCAGCAAGACGGCCAATATCCAGGTGAAACCAAAACATCCAATTCCAATTGAAAACCAAGATCCAGATCCCATTGAAAAACCATCCAAAGAAAAACCTAACCAATTCCAATTGAAAACCAACTAATCCAGATCCAAAGAAAAACCAAACCAATTCCAATTGAAAACCAACTGATCCAGATCCACGAAAAGCCAACCGGTCCACCAGAAAAACCAACACTACCGTCCACCCAAAAAATTAAAAAGCCACTCAAAAAAGTGGCTTTACAAACAATTGAGGAAAACTATTCAATCAGACAAAGAGAACTGAAACCGTTACAATCAAAGCTAAAATAACTGAAACGATTAAAGAGTCCTGAACCTGCTCATTCATTAATGATGTAATTTTTTTCATAACCGAAAGTTTAAAAGGGTTTAAAAGATTTTCGGTTTTCTAAGGACGGGGGATTTCAATTGCGATTCTTACTCAAATGTAACTGGTGATTCCCTGAAATCAAATCGTAAACCTACGATCTACTTCACCATTTTTTACAACTCCTGATAGTCAATCCGCTTCATATTCCTTATAAATATATCTGTGGATTTTTAACACAATTCTGCAAGAGACTCAGTCATTCCTCAATCCGATAACCAATTGGTTTGAATGAATAATTATTCGACATTTCTGCTGAACACGCTGTCATTCCAATGATTAAATCCATTCTTGCTTCGAGCACCACATAATCACCTGCCCTGCTTTTAGGAGGCAACACTGAAATAGCACCTGATTCACCATTTATAGCCACATTCATGAAAATATTAAAACACACCGGGATGTGATCTTCGTCAATTCCATATTGATGAAGTGCTTCTGAAAGATTGCCCTGACATCCCCTATGCGGATGTTCATGACCATAAATAATACGAAAAGTATCTGCACTACAGGGTGTTAATAGGAAATCGTGTTTCCCTACAGTGTCTTCTATCATCTCCAACATAATGTTACTCCTGTTCGAATAAAACAGATGTCCTTTGGTGAGGAAAATGGTTTCCGCGTAATCTATGGTTCGTCCTGAAGAAAGGTATTCTTTAGTGTCTACCTTATTGAAACAAATGAAGTCAGAAACCTGTTCCCCCTGGGGGTCTACCACACGAAGTCGCTGCCCCTTTTTTAATTCAAATGCTACCCCGCTTCTGGGTGCAATCACCTTAAGATCCTGCATGACTTATTTTTAATGGGCATTCCCATTCATTGCTATATTGTTTTCCACTGTATTGATATACCTCTGAAGAATTACCAAAATCATCCAGCATGGGGTTAATCGATCCGGAATAGGCCATATCCCTTTTTCTAACAATGTTTTTCATTTTATCATACTGGGTGCTTTCCTTCATTTGCTGAAATTGTTCATGCGGATTGAACACAAGCGTGGCATACTTGAAACGGCGACTAGGCCTGCTACTCAATGGATGCAAACCGATGATAAATAGAGCTTCTTCCATCAGACTAAAACTAAAATCTTCGGATTCAGGCTGAGCAGCCACTCTACTGTCATAAGGATATTTTGTCGCATCTGCATCCGAAAGCGCCTGCAGCCTTTGCCACATCAAGGTATCAAACATATTCTCATCCCTTACTACAGTGGGAGCAAATAGAATAGCTGCTGAATGATACCTGTTTTTTTGATTTCTGTATGTTTGAATGAAATCATATAAAAAGTCTAAAATCGCCGAATCATCATGTGGACACCCCATATGACCAGCAACAAAACACTTTACCTGTTGCCGGCTGACGGCTTCCCGGGCAGCCACACAAGCAAAATCCTTCCGGGATAAAAAATCAAGATATTCCTTTACCATCCCATTTTCATTTTCCTGCATTCTGTTTAATTTATAACCCCCAATACTTCAAATAAGGTGCCATCCAC
>JANLYU010000025.1:0-10699 GCA_031365785.1 Flavisolibacter sp.
GGGAAGCAAAGAAAGCCGTGCCTTTTATGAACCACAGCCTACTATGGGTTTTGCTGTACCCGGTCAGTCTTTCAATGTAGTTGTAAATTTTTTGAATAAAAGTCGGGTCCCTATAGAACTTGTTGACCTACTCCTGATCAATCCTGATCATTGGGAAATAAATGCTGAAGAAATCAAAAAAGCAATGCTTCAGGGTAATGAAAAACTAGAGACAACATTCACGGTTATGGTACCCTCCGGTGCCACTGTCTCACAACCTTATTACCACCGGTCTTCATTACAGGACAGTAAATACGAGTATGATGCCAATGCAAATACCAACCTTCCGCAGGCCACCAACGCATTGAAGGCATCAGTTATTTACCGGATCGGTCAGCAAATGGTGCAACTGGAAGTTCCGGTTCAGTCCCGGCAGTCCAACCTGCCTTTTGGTTATGATTTATTCACCTTGAAAGCGGCACCAGGCATAGCTGTCAATGTCAGGCCGAAAATGGGCATCATTCCAAAGGAGGGGTTGGTGAAAGATTTCGAAATGCAGGTGGAATTGGTCAACAACCTTCAGGGAAATACGCAGGGAATGTTGAAGTTACTTCTTCCTCAGGGCTGGGAAACTGTATCCAATCAAATACCGTTTGCGTTTTCAAAACCTGGAGAAAAAATCAATTACTCACTCCAAATTCATCCATTAACACTGGCCGAAAAGAATTATGAAATTCGGGTCATTGCCCAGGCAAATGGGATCACCTATCAACAGGGATATGACCTTAGTTCTCATCGTGACCTCGACCAAACTGTTTTATATCATCCGGCGGTTACACAGTTGAAAGTAATAGACGTAAAAATGGTGCCTGGACTTACTGTTGGATATGTGATGGGTGTGGGGGATGAAGTGCCGGATGCGATCCGGCAATTAGGAGCTAAGGTTCAATTACTTTCCACTGAAGACTTGGCTACAGGAAACCTTCAACAACTAGATGCTATCCTGGTCGGCACAAGGGCTTATGCGGTGAGGCCGGATCTTCATAATTATAATAGCCGTTTACTCCAATATGCAAAGGACGGGGGACATCTGATTGTATTATTTCAAACTCCCGAATTTGTTCCTGATAAGATGGCTCCGTTTCATGCAGTGTTGCCAAATAATTCAGAAGAAGTTTCAGAGGAAAATTCTCCGGTTACTATCCTGGATGGCAGTCATCAGGTCCTTAATTTTCCAAACAAAATTTCTTTGGCTGATTTTGATCAGTGGGTAGAGCAGCGGGGCTCTAAGTTCTTTTCGCAGTGGGACGCTGCATATATTCCCATTATCTCCACCTATGATGTGGGCCAGGCGGCACAATCTGGTGGTTGGTTGATGGCCCGTTATGGCAAAGGCTACTATACTTACTGTGCCTATTCATTTCACCGGCAATTACCCTATGGGGTAACAGGTCCATTCAGGATCATGGCCAATTTACTGTCTTACGGTAAAAAGTAAGCGTTCTAAATTATCATATTAACTCCCATAAGGAATCTTGAAAAATCTCTAAAAATTGAATTTTTTAAAAAATGTGAAAGCAGACAACAAAAATCAATTGAATGCTGCATTTACATTATATTTTTTTAGCTTTTAAATTTCCGGATTAACAAAAATTTTTAAATTTTTTTAGTATTAAAATTTTCTTCAAATTTAACAATCATTAACATTTATTAACCGATTGCTTATGCTATTCAAACTTCCTGCAGTAAGGCTGCTCATGACGCTTTGTTTGCTTTTGTTGTTTTCAATTGCTTATTCCCAGAAAATAGTTACTGGGAAAATTACTACCGGAACTTCCAATCAGCCAGTAAATGGAGCTACGGTGGGTGTAAAAGGTTCCACCACCGCCACACAAACTAATGCAGATGGATTTTATTCCATCCGGGTACCCAGTGAAAAAAGTGTACTAATAGTTTCTTCAGTTGGATTTGAACCCATGGAAATGTCTGTGAATTCGAGATCTTCCATCGATCTATCCATGAAAGAAAGTTCTTCCACACTTTTTGATGTGGTGGTAACAGGTTATTCCTCACAGGTTAAAAAAGACATCACGGGTTCAGTGGCAGTTGTCAATGTAAAGGAATTGGTGGCCAACCCCGGCTCTAATATTCAAAGCCTCCTACAGGGAAGGGCTGCTGGTGTAACGGTGGGTACTTCAGGTATTCCGGGAGCAGGTTCCAACGTTCGTATACATGGATATAGTACGTTTGGAAACAATGAACCTTTGTATGTCGTTGATGGAGCGCGTGTAGGTTCTATCACTGAATTGAATCCGAACGATATTGAAACCATGCAGGTACTTAAAGATGCCTCTGCTGCCTCCATCTATGGATCGGCCGCAGCCGGTGGTGTAATCATCATTACCACAAAGAAGGGAAAATCAGGCAAGCCTAAAATCACTTACGATACTTATTATGGGTGGCAAAATTTTGATAAGCGGTTAGACCTGATGAATACAAAGGAATATGGAGATTACCTTTTCCTGCTGGCTAAGAATTCAGGAAACCTTACGGCTAATGGTGAGTTTAAACATGGACAATATGCCGGACCAACCGGAATAAGTAAAACACCCATCATTCCAGCCTTTATTTATGCGGGAGGAGGACAACCGGGAGGAAAAAGCGGTGGCATTGCTGCAGGAGATCCTTCTGCTGATCCCACAAAATATAAATTGGACCTTTTTGATGTGAATGGACCTGGTACCTATCAGATTGTTGCTGCTAACCAGCAGGGAACAGACTGGTTAGGTGCTGTGTTACAGAAAGCTCCTATGATGAATCACCAGATCACAGCATCTGGAGGTAATGAAAGTGCCAACTATTTATTTGGTCTGGATTACTTTGATCAAAAAGGTATTGTATATACTACCCAATACAAACGATACGCTATTCGTACCAACACCAGCTTTATTGTGAAAAATAGAGTAAGAATTGGCGAAAACCTGCAATTGAATTTTACTAACAGAGGGGGGGTACAAGCTTTCACGAACCAGGATGAAGGAAATCCTATTTCATTTTCTTACAGGATGCAGCCCATTGTTCCAGTATTTGACATAGCGGGTAATTATGGTGGAACAAGAGGTGTTAATCTTGGAAATTCATCTAATCCCTATGCTAACCTTGACAGGAGAAAAGACGCCAGGGAAAAAAGATTTGGTATCATCGGCAGTGTGTTTACAGAATTTGATTTCCTTCGCTATTTTACTTTCAGATCCAATGTGGGAATCGACCTGGGCAACACCGCCAGCTATGTATTTGTTAAGGGTTCTTATGAAAGCGCGGAAGGCAGAAGCAACATCGCCAACTTCAATGAAGCCCAGAGTTATGGATACCAGTTAACCTGGTACAATACTTTGAACTTCAAAAAGACATTCGGTGGAACACATGAAGTAAAAGCTTTGATAGGCACTGAAATTGTACAAATTCAGGGAAGAAATCTATCTGCAGCTGCTTCAGATTTCTTCAATCTTGACAGGAACTTCCAACAGATCAATTCTACCCTGAGTCCCACTCCATCAGGTTCAAGTAGTGAATTCAGGAGCAGGAAATATTCTCCTGTAATTGCACAGCTAAATTATGGATACAAGGATAAATATTTATTAAGTGGATCTTTTAGAAGGGATGGATCATCAGATGCATTCGGACCTACCCATAAGTATGGAAATTTTCCGGCATTCAGTGTGGGCTGGAGAATTTCAGAAGAGCCATTTTTTCATGGTATGAAAAATGTAAATGATTTGAAACTTCGCTTTGGATATGGCGTGTTGGGTAACGACAATATTAGTTCACTAGGTTTCCTTAACTTTTTCTCCATCGCGAACGATGCTTCGTATCCGATCAATGGTAGCAATACCACCTTTACACCTGGAGTAAGACACCAGACAATTGCCAATCCGGATATCAAATGGGAATCCACTAAAACCGCAACTTTAGGATTGGATGGTAATATGTTTAATAGCAAGGTGGCATTTTCGCTGGACCTTTATAATAGGGAAACTACAGACTTATTATTTGAAAAAGAATTGGATCCCACTGTTTTTGGCGGCCGGATAGAAAAACAACCGATTAACATTGGGTCTATGAATAATAAAGGTATTGACCTGATGTTATCTTACCGTGGAGCGATCGCAAAGGATTTACGTTTTGATGTAAGTACAACTTTTTCCCTGTATAAAAATAAGGTGGGAAAATTAGCGGATCCATTTTTTGAGGGTGACAGGCAGAGGATTGATCCTTTCAACCGTTCTGTTACAGGACGCCCATTGTCCAGTTTCTTTGGTTACAAAATAGATGGCTTCTTCAATGATGCCACAGAACTAGCGGCACTGGATCAGAAAGGTAAATTTATAGGAGGATGGCGTTATAAGGATATTTCCGGACCAAATGGCAAGCCCGATGGAAAGATCACGCCTGATGACAGAACATTTATTGGAAATCCGCATCCCAAATTTATCATGGGATTAAACCTGGGACTGAATTTCAAAGGTTTTGATTTTGTCTCCTTCCTGTATTGGAAAGCTGGAGGTGAAATAGCTAATTACACGCGTTACTGGACTGATTTCAATACCTTCCAGGGTGGCAGAACCCGAAGAGTATTGTATGACAGCTGGACACCAGACAATCACAATGCCAAATTACCCCTGATCACCAGCAACGATGCTACGAGTGGAACTTTACCGGTAGATTATTATATAGAACCAGGAGGTTATTTGAGGCTGCGTAACCTTCAGTTGGGCTACACGCTTCCAAAAAATATCATGGAAAAGTTTGGTATAGACCGCATTCGTTTATACGTGCAGGCGCAAAACCTGTTTACGGCTACAAAATATACTGGTCTTGACCCGGAAATTACCACCAATAATACCGGGCGGAATGACTACACCAGACGGTTTGCTGATAGAAACCTTGGGGTTGATGTAGGAAACTATCCAACACCTAAAGCTTTCATCTTCGGACTAAATGTAGGGTTCTAATGACTTATTTATCATTGTTAAGTGTTCATTGAAAACATAAAAATTATGAAAAGAATTTCAAATTATTTAATTGCTGTCTTTTTTATTTCAGCAACGATGATGGGGTTGAATGCCTGTAAAAAGGATTTTTTGAAACCACAGCCATATGGCCGTTATTCTCCAGAACAATTGTTGAGCAAGAAAGGGATTGAAGGTTTATTAGTGGGAACCTATGGTATGCTGGATGGTCAGGGAATTGCAGGCGCTTCCGGATGGATGGTGGGGGCTACCAATTGGGTTTACGGTGATGTGGCTTCTGACGATGCTTATAAAGGAACCGATGCAGGTGACCAGCCGCAAATGACTGAAATCGAGTTGTATAATTCCCAAGCTGCCAATACTTATTTTTATTATAAATGGGCATCCATTTACGATGGTGTGGCCAGGGCCAATGACGTCATCCGTTTTGCTTCAAAGATTCCTGAACTTACAGAAGGCGATAAACTCAATTACATAGCACAGGCCAGGTTTTTGAGGGGTCATTTTCATTTCGAAGCCAAGAAAAACTTTGGTAAAGTTCCCTTCATCAATGAAACTACAGTCAACTACGATAATAAAACCAACATCTGGCCCATGATTGAAGCGGATTTTAAATTCGCTTATGACAATCTTCCCGCTACTCAGCCTCTGGTTGGAAAAGCCAATAAGTGGGCTGCAGGAGCTTACCTGGCAAAGGCTTATATGTTTGATAAAAAATTCACAGAGGCTAAAGCTATATATGATATCATCATTACTCAGGGTATTACTTCCAATGGAAAGCCTTATGATCTTCAGCCTGAATACTGGAAAAATTTTGATGCCAGTTTTGAGAATAGTGGTGAGGCAGTATTTTCACAACAAAATCAGGCCAGTGGTACAGTAACAGCTTCAGCAGAAACTAGCTATGAACTGGCTTACCCTTATGGCGGTGATTTTGGTTGTTGCGGATTTTATCAGCCTTCACAAAATTTGGTCAATGCCTTTAAAACTGATGCTTCCGGTCTTCCTTTTCTCGATGATTCTTACAATAATACCAACCTTACAAATGATGAGGGTATCACTTCATCCCAGCCATTTACTAACGATGTAACAACTCCATTGGATCCAAGGCTGGATTGGGCAGTAGGAAGAAGGGGTGTACCTTACTTTGACTGGGGTCCCCATCCTGGTCGTAACTGGATCCGTGATCAACCTTATGCTGGTCCTTTCAGTCCTAAAAAACACGTGTATAAATCAAGCGATATTGGCTCTCTTACCAATGGTGGAACCAACCACAGGCAAACGGCTAAGAATTACAACATCATTCGTTTTGCAGATGTACTGCTGATGGCAGCTGAAGCTGAAATTGAAGTAGGTTCATTGGCTACCGCCCAACAATACATCAACCGTGTCAGGAACAGGGCCGCCAATCCTGGTAGCGCTGTACCAGGAGCACCTGCTAATTATCAGATAAAGCCATATATGGTTCCTTTTGCTGACCAGGCTACTGCCAGGAAAGCAGTTCGGTTTGAGAGAAGACTGGAACTGGCCATGGAAGGACACCGCTTCTTTGACCTTGTAAGATGGGATATTGCTGATCAGGTGCTCAATGCCTATCTAGCTGTTGAAAAAAATAAAAGAACCTATTTGAAAAGTTCAGGTGGTTTTATAAAAGGTAAAAATGAATATTACCCCATTTCTAACCGTGTCATTGAAGTTGCCAAAAAGTTTGGTAATATATTGGATCAGAATCCTGGGTATTAAGTTTTAAAATTCATAATGAAAAATGCCGGAGTTTACTCCGGCATTTTATTTCATACTCTCTGCTCCCTAATAAAAGGAAGCAACACATCATTTTATTCAGCCAGAAATGTCAGGACTGATGTGATTTGAAAAATTCGCGAACCTTGGCTATGATCTGCGGATCTGTTAAATGATTGGCCGTATCCAATGTCATTTTCTTATTCTTGAACTGCGCATCTTCTTCCAGGTGATTCAATAGCTGTTCCTGTGATTTGCCAGGTCCAAAAATTAAAATTTCATCATAGGGTGCCAGCAGGCTGGAAACCGACTTGAAATATTTCAACGTATCTGCTTGCTTAGCATTATTCATTCCATGTTCACTTCCGCCCCCATGTATCTCTTTCGCCTTGACTTTATCCTGTATCGCATAATCTCCCTGTTCAGTAGTGTCTGATTTGGAAATAATCATGGCGTGCTGGTTATCCAGCCATACACCTGCGTATTGTTTTTGATTGTGTTTCATAAATTAAACTTTTAATGGATGCCCTTATAGATTATGTAAGACTACAATTGCAACCTGGCAAAGTTGGGAGAATATTTTGTACAGCGCCTATATAATTTGATAAGATAATTATAATTATCACTTCTAAAATGACGAATGATTCAAATAGGAAGGCATTTGTTTTAAACTAGGAATGAACATCAACAGTCCCATCAGCAAATCCTGTAATGACTGTATGAACTTTCTGATGGAGAAATAAACCGCATGCCACCACACCTGGAATGAATTGTATCTTCTTTTCCAAAAGAGGTGGATCAGGAATTCTTCCAAAGTTGCAGTCGATGATCCAGTTGCCATTATCAGAAATGAAATTTTTTCCTTCTTGAAGCCGGACCTTGGGTTCACATCCCAGGTTTTTCAATTGATAAAGGGTGAATTGGGCACCAAAAGGCACAATTTCTACCGGCAGGGGAAACTTTCCAAGTTCTTTCACCTGCTTGGTTTCATCAACAATCACGATAAACTGTTTACTATTATAGGCTAATATCTTTTCCCTTACCAAAGCTCCTCCACCGCCTTTGATCAGGTTGTGATGCAGGTCTACTTCATCAGCACCATCAATGGTCAAATCGAGTTCAGTTACCTCATTTTGCCCGAGTATGGTTATTCCCAGTTGCAGGGCCAATTTTTCAGAAGTTATTGAACTGGCAAGTGCAGCTATATGGTAACCTTGCTTTATTTTTCTGGCAAGAGCTTGTATGGCAAAAGTGGCCGTAGAACCTGTTCCCAGCCCAATAGTCATTCCATCTTTTATATATTCAACTGCTTTTTCAGCAGCTATTTTTTTTGGTAAAATCATATTTGGATAATTGAAAAAAGGGATGACAGCCCTTTGAGGCAGGGTAATCAAACCAACCGCTCCTGGACCCCCCCGAAACACAGATACTTTAATTCCATAAAATAATCCATCCCATATTTTGATCCTTCCCGGCCGAAACCTGATTCTTTGATACCTCCAAACGGTGCCACTTCTGTAGAAATTAAACCTTCATTAATACCCACCATTCCATACTCCAATGCTTCTGCTACTCTCCAGCACCGGTTGACATCACTGCTATAGAAGTACGCGGCGAGTCCGTAATCTGTATCATTAGCCATCCGGATCGCTTCCTCTTCAGTGCTGAATCTGAATAATGGGGCTACAGGGCCAAAAACTTCTTCACGGGCAATCATCATTTCTCCTGAAGCATTAGCCAGCACAGTAGGCTCGAAAAACAATCCTTCAATAACTACCCCACCTGTGATGAGACTGGCTCCTTTATCAAGGGCATCCTGCACAAATGTTTTTACTTTGGTCAATCCTTTCTCACTGATCAGCGGGCCTATTTGAACAAGGGGATCCAGCACATTACCCAACTTCAGATCCTGAACAGCAGCAGTGAATTTTCTTAAAAACTCATCATATATTTCATGCTGCACCAGGAACCTGTTCACACAAACACATGTTTGTCCATTGTGTCGGAATTTAGACAGAATAGCACCCTTCACTGCTTCATCCACATTCGCATCATTGAAAACAATAAAAGGTGCATTGCCACCCAGTTCCAGTGAAAGTTTTTTCAGGGTGGTGGAACATTGTTGCATCAATTTTTTTCCAATGGTTGTGGAACCTGTAAATGAAAGTTTTCTTATTTTTTTGTGCTCACAAAATTCTTTTCCGATCTCGCTGCTTTGGCTGGTGGTCACCGTATTGTATACACCTGGAGGAAAGCCTGCTTTTTGGGCAAGTTCTGCAATGGCAAGTCCAGTTAGAGGTGTTTCGGATGGGGGCTTAATTACCACCGTACATCCTGCTGCGAGGGCCGGACCCACTTTCCGGGTAATCATAGCAAGCGGAAAATTCCATGGTGTGATGGCAGCCACCACACCGATAGATTGTTTCAATACAATAAGCCTGCGGTCGTTTGAATGAGGAGGGATTACATCTCCATAAGCACGTTTGGCTTCTTCTGCAAACCATTCAATAAAGGCAGCGCCATAAAGTACTTCTGCCATGCTTTCAGAAATCACTTTGCCAGATTCTAACGTCATCAGTTGTGCCAGTTCATTCTGATGTTGAATCATTAGGTTGAACCAGTTCCTCAATAACTGCGAACGCTTTTTGACCGTAAAATCCCTGAATGAAGGCCACGCCTTATCTGCGGCTTCGATGGCCTTACGCACATCCTGACGGTCCATATCGGGAACGGCTCCAATTAATTTTCCTGTGGCAGGATTGATCACATCAAATGTGTTACCACTTTGAGCATCCATCCAATGCCCGTTATAATACGCCTTGTTTCTGATCAGTATGTTTTTTTCCATGGAAGACAGGTAATAAAATGTTCACACTATTGAGTGGCAATTGTATTGACTTGGAATAGTTGTACAAGTAACGAATGATGATTGCCACTGCCTCATTCGACGGCAAACTATTTATCCAATTATTTCGTACCAAATTACGAAGAATGAGGCCTCCGATTTTATTTTAGGAAAGTAGTAAAATTAGGATCAGAGAATGCGGTTTCTATCGCGATGAAGTGTTACTATAACAATTGATATATTGGGTAAGAATCACCTGCTGATACCATGTTTCTGAATCAGGTAAAGATGCCCTAGTTTCAACTTCCCACGTAAATCCACTATATGACAGTAAATCTATGAATGGTCTTGATATATGCAAGTGATGTCCCGGGTAAACTTAACAATCTCTTGAGATATAAATGTTTTGAGTTCCATCAATAATTTTCCAATTTACATAGGTATTAGCGTGATCCCTACCGTAAACAATGCTTATGATTAAAAAAATACCAAACTATATTTTGATACTACTGATCGTGCCTGCCTGTGTAGTTACGACCCACCAAACCTACCCTGTTGATAGTAAACAAAAAGAAGGATTTTCATCGGCCCATCATCTGCACCGTGAGGATACAAGTTGGCAGCCCATGCGGGAGATACCAATTTCCACAAGTCCAGACTCTTTAACGAATCTGCCAAGGACCGAATGGGGTGCTTATGTATTGAAACCGGGTTTTTATGAAGCGAATTTTAAAAGTTATTGCCTTCAGCCTGGTACGCCTTCACCATCAAAAAGAGATGCCTATTATGCTACTTCTTTGAAAGGTTTCCGGAAAGATATCATTGAGACTATTTTACATAATTCTGAGAAGTATGATGAACTGGATCAAAAAAATATTCAATTATTGTTATGGTCAGCAGTCAGTCGTTCTGATTTCAACAGTCTTCCCTATGAAGTACAGTTCACTGCAAGAAAATTATTGACTAATAAACAGATTTTTGAATTGAAAGGCGGCATGGGTAAAGTGATCAAAACAGCCGCTGAGGTAATGCCAACTGTCGGATTGACTGGCCCCGAAGAAAATATAAAACGATTATTTGAAACTGGTAGGAATTCTTATGAAGC
>JANLYU010000298.1:0-11932 GCA_031365785.1 Flavisolibacter sp.
GTTCAAAGGAGCTAAAACAGGGAGTCGGTTCATGGTTAAAACAGATACCACATCTGTAAATACAGATGGTACACCACCGGGTGATACAGCCTTGAGCTTGTAATAATAGAAGGTGTTGCCACTGATCGTATTGTCAAGGAATGTATTAATGTCTCCGTTGGTGGTACCGATCAGACTAAAGGTACCAGAAGCCGATGTGGAACGGTGCACTTCAAAGTTCGAGACGTTGGGCGCAGAATTCTGCCAGGTAATCTGTACACCCTGCCCGGGAATATTTTGGGCTACCAGCGAATTAGGTGCAACAGGGGCAGTTCCATCATCAAAAAGCGGGTTGATAACGATGGCATTCAGGAAACCTGCAACAGCACCTGTTCCGAGCGTCATAGCAATAGTGATGGTTCCATTGGAGGCAGGTGTGATGTTATTGAAAGTGATCGTATTTCTGGTATTGTTTTGAACATAGAGAGATTGGGTTTGTCCATTGACCGTATAATTTGTTTGTCCATTGTCAGCGGCGATGTCAAGGTTGCTGGAAGCAAAGACTTTGAAACTATATTTCCTGGCTGGATCCAGGCCGGTAAGAACAGCGTTGGCAGAAGTTGGTAGCCATGGGTATCCTCCAAACATAAAATAATTATGGATCACCGCGTCTGGATATATGCCTGTATTGTTGTTAGTAACCACACCGGCATTTCCGGTATTGAATCCCGTAGAAAAATTCAGCCCCATGGTAGTGGTGGCATTATTTTCATCCAACAGGTTAGTACTGGAAGAACTAATGATAGAATTCCACGGTCTTCCAATGTCAAAATCATGTTTGATCCTTATATAAACTTTTGTATTGGGGTTTCTGTCATTCACTGTGAGATTGAATTGTTTTGTAGAATACCCACCTACCCCATCTGAAGCATTTACAGATACCAGATAGCTTCCGGAAGCTGCGAAATCCGGTTTTAATAAAAGGCTGGCACTCGTTCCACTGCCTGAAGAAGTTAGTGTGAAGGCATTGGGAAGATTGGCTACAGACCAGGTGATGTTATCGCCATTCAAATCCGTAGCGGATAAAGGAATATTCAGGCTTTCATTTTCATTCAAAGTATAATTGGTTATCGGATCGATCACCGGATCATAATTATTATTGACTGTAAGGTTGAACTGAGTAAAATCACTTCCGCCATTAGGGTCTGTAACACTGATGCGTATATTGGAAAAACTTCCAGAAGCCGGTGCATTGAGTGTGAGCCTGGCAGTTCTGTTACCATTATCTACTAAAGTGGCAAATGACGGCAGGTTGATTCCGCTGAAAGAAAGTGCATCCCCATCATTATCCGTGGCGCTCAAAAGTATATTGGTCACTTCACCCTGGTGGGCGGTACGGGAAGCAGGTAATTGCACGATCACCGGAGCAGTGTTGAAAGTTTTAGCACTATCCTCATTGGTGAAAATGGAATTCGTGATGCCGAGGGCCCTCAGTTTATAATAAAAAATAGCATTCGGGAATAAACCTGCATCAGTGAATGAAGTGGTGTTGGCCGGTAGTGTTGCGTATAACAAATAAGTGGCATTATTTCCATTGGACCTGTACAGCTCATATTTTGTTTCATTTGTGGCATTGTCGGACCATGAAATATTCACCGCTGATCTGGAAGAAGCTGTAGCCACCAGGTTAGTGGGGGCTGTGGGTGAAGGTGGTGCTGGCAAAGTGGAAGCAAAAGAAAAACCAGAACCCAGATAAGTATCAGGCAGGGTTTGTTTGGGAAGGTTGCTTCCTGATATTTTCAGGCTCAGCACTTCTGGTCCGGAATTTTCAAAATAAGTGAGGTAAATCGTGTGCGGACCAGCCAGCAGGTTCTTGGTACCATTTCTTTCAAAAGCACCATGCACCCCATCCATATCAATGATCTGGTGGGTAGCATCAAAACCATCTATATACAATTTGGAACCTTCGTCCGACGTAAGGAAAAATGTATAAAAACCTGAAGCCGGTATATTGATGGTACCTGTAAACTTCAAAGCAAAATTATCATTCCTGTCCTGCATACCCAGATTGAAATTGGATACATGGCCCGTTTTCAAAGGTGTTAGGGTGTTGAAATCCGGAAGTCCGGATAAACCATTGTGCTCGTAATATGCATAGTCGACACCCTGGCCTACTTTGTCAAAGTCTGATTCACCATACTGGTTCAATGCCCTGACTTTATAGTAATACTTTGAATTAGGAATCAAAGTGCTGTCCCTGAAGGTGAGTGTACCGGCAGACACCTGGCCTATAGTAACAAAATTGGCAACCGGACTTGTAGACCTCCATATTTCGAAACTATTTTCATTGGTGCTGTTCCTGTTCCAGGACAGGTCAATAGTTTTATAAGAAGTTCCTGTAGCCACCAGGTTAGAAGGTTTTGCCGGAGGCGCTCCGTTAAATACTGGTTTATCAGCGAACACACTATCAGGTATCAGCGTAAAAGAGCCTCCGGTTTGTGGCGTCTTCCAGGAGGTGGTCATGCTGAAGCTGCCACCACCATTGAAATATGCAATGGCAAAAGGATAGGTCCCTTTGGAAAGTGTAAGGGTAGTACTATACACATTCGTTGCACCATGGGCGCCATCATTGTCAACAATCAGGGTTGGCGAGATGGAAAATGTATAAGGTGAGCCCTGTCCATTAATTGGACCCAGGTATAACCTGCTTCCATCATCTGAATAAGTATTGAACACATAATTCCCTGCTACAGGAATGTTGATATATCCTTCCCATAGAAATCCAATGTTTTCATTTTGAGTTTTGGGAGCAATGGAAACATTGGGCATGACTCCTGTTAAAGCAGGTACCAGTGAATTATAATTAGGGAGAACAAAAGGATTACTGAGCGTATAGTATTTAAAGTCCAATCCCTTCAGCAACGCCTGTGCTGAAACCTGGTTGCTGAACGCGGAAATATTTCCTGCCAGATCCACAGCTCTTACTGTAAATACATAATTATTCGGAGACTGGAGGCCTGAAACCGTAAAAGTGGTTCCTTGGGTAGCATACGTTTTCACGTTATTGACAAACACTTCATACCTCACCACCGCTACATCATCAGTGGAAGCATTCCATTTTAAGGTCACTGAATTTCTTGAGGTCGAAGTAAAGATGAGGCCTGAAGGTGCCGAGGGCGCCTGATCATCGATCTGAGTTAGGGCACTTGCTTCGTTGGAAACATCTGAACCGGCAGTATTATTCACTGCCCTGATCCTGAAATAATATCGCGTATTGGGAAGCAGACTGGATAGGGTGAATGTTTTTACATCATGGATATTGATGCCTGCAAGTTGATAAGGCCCGCCGGGCTGAGAACCAAAATAAATTTCAAAATTAGTTTCGTTGAATTGAGGAGTGGGATTATCACTCCAATCAAGTCTGACGGTGGTCTTAGTTAACGTGGTTGCGATCAGGTTAACAGCTGGATCGGGTTTATTGGGACCATTTGCATCAGCCACAATAAAAGGTGCGGAATAATTTCCTGAACAACCGAATGGTTCCGTTACCAGGACCTCATAGCTACCTGGGCCTGCGGTAAGAAACCGGGTATTACTCAATGAACCCGGAACGCCAGTTCTTTGCCAGGTATAGCTGGAATAATTATCAGGAGCTTCCAATTTAACTGTGGTACTGCCATCCGGTGCTGGGAGTACCTGGCTTGCCAAACCGCTCACCTTAGGTTGGGGTGAAACAGTAGGGGTTTTAATAGAAAGCACTATAGGTTTCCTAGACCATTCAGACCATTCAGTTCCTTTTAGTACCCTGGCATCATAAGTTCCTAATGCAGTTACCTGTAAGGTATTCGAAGAACCTGTCTGGATTACCATCCCATTCTTTCTCCATTCATATGAATCAAATCCTGGAGCTAGCCCGAAAGTAGTATTGATAGCTTCGCCCGGACAAAATTCAACTCTTCCGAATAAAGGCCACGGGTTGGAGGCATAAGCCCGTTTTTGAAAACCCCAAAAATCCGGTTCCAGCCAGGCTGAATCCCAGGTACCATGACCCAACGTAGGGTATAAAGTATACCTGTAATTACCTCCTGCAGCCAGGAAATTATCCCTTACTCCTGCCGAGGTGCCAGGCGCAGGGTTCCCATCTTTACCACCCTGGAAATTCCAGATGGGGGTGAATCTGAGTTTATTGGTCCAAGCAGAGTCTCCAAAATAATAAGAAGTCCAGGACATGGGCAATGAGGCACTGATCAGGCTTGGATAAGTATCCATCATTTGCCAGCACGCCTGTCCGCCAGCAGACAAACCATTAATGGAAACCTGGAACCTGTCCAGCTTATTGTTTGCCGCTATAAAATCAATCAATTCTTTCAGGATAGTAAACTGGCTGGCACCCCAAGATCCGGAACTCTGCATGAATAAAACATATCCATCAAAAGTTCCATTATCAACTGAATTAGAAAAAAACTGTCCGCCATGATACAACTGAAACTCATTATCAGTATTCGGACCAATCACAGTGGTGGCTTCACCAATACCATGAAAAAATATCAACATGGGATATTTTTTTCCATCTGCTGCTGATGGATTATAGGTCTTGGGAAACTTCAGGCGAAAGGCATTTCCTTTGTAGATATAACTTTTGTATGCTGAAGAATTCCATCCAAGTTTTACAGTTCTAACCCATTTACCAACATCACCCCATGCGGGTTCGGTGGGAGGAGTTGCAGGATTATACGTAATGACCGGATCATTGGGATCCAATACGCTTTGTCCATAGACAGAATGGCCCGCCATAAATGATATTACGAGAAGCGCAAAGGATAGGGTCCTTATTAAATGTTTCATTGGTTTAGCTTGATTTGTAGGGAACAGAATCCGTTATTTTTTTTAGTGTGTTGTCACACATGAATGAATTACCAGAACATTAAGTAGTTACAGCTTGAATCTATTCATGCTGTAAGCTGTGATTTAGTGAAATTGGAAAAAATAAGGAATTCAAAAGGATGGAAGACAGGATTGCGTTTTCCAGAGGGTATCGCAAAGATTCAAAATATACGCTAATGAACCGCAAAATAGACAGTTTTTTGGAATTTTTTAGCGCTATTACAACAATATGGGGAGCTCAACAGAAAATAAATCATTCAGATTCCCAACTTTCTTATCTGCAGGTTGTCCCTTACCAAAATTCTGATTTAGCAAAAACAAGATATATGTCTTTTTCAATGTCAGTGCTTTTAAAGATTTTAATCTTCTATATATTTATATATTTGATATGATACGCACCTATTTCTAACACCATCCACAACATTTATATATGTAGTTGGATTGCATTCAAAATTATCATTATGAGAAAACTTTACCTTTTTATCATTAGTTTTTTAATTTTTTCCTCCAGCATGCAGGCTCAAGGAGCTGGTACCAATCTTTCCTACGATGGTAGTTTTAATTTTCTAACCATGCCCAACAACATTGTGCAGAACCTGACGGGAGATTTTACCGTGGAAGCCTATGTTTTCTGGAGAGGCGGAAGTGCTACCTGGGGAGGAGCACTTGCGTGGCAGCGGATATTGGATTTCGGAACCAGCCAGACCAATTACATGTTCCTGGTGCCTCAAAGTAATTATAACAGCAGGTTCGGAGTGATGTTTGCTATAGTTACCGGAGGTGTTACTCAGGTAATACAAAGTTCTACTCCTCTTACCATGAATACCTGGGTACATGTTGCCGTAACTGTTGACAATGCTACCAATACCGGCAATATATTCATTAACGGTGTGCTTGATGCCACTGCCACCACCACTGGTTTTACGCTAAGGCCTTCGATGCTGGGACCCACTACCAACGACTGGCTGGGAAAATCTGAATTTGCTGGTTCCCCCAATTTTGATCCCTATTTCAATGGAAATATTGATGAACTCAGGATTTCCAATACGGTTCGGTATACTTCCAATTTCACCCCCCCGGTTGTCCAGTTCACACCAGATGCCAATACCACTGCCCTGTTTCATTTCAATGAAGGTTCGGGCCAGTTTACAGCTGATGCCACCGCTAATTTTCCGGATGCCATATTAGGTACCGATGCCACTGTGGATGCAACTACAGATCCTACCTGGGCTAGCATGTCACCCCTGCCGATTAAACTATCTGACTTTACAGTTCAATTGAACCAGGCCAACAGATTTGTTGATGTCCGATGGACCGCCAGTAATGACGGAGCCACTGAATATATTCTGGAGCGTAGCGCTAATGGAACACAGTTTACGACTTTGCATCGACTGAACAAACTTGTCGCTTCCAATGGTTTCGAATCTTTCACCTTCCGTGATATCAACCCATTGCCGGGGCGCAGTTATTACCGGTTGAAAAGCATCGAAACAGGAAATGCTGCGGTTCTGTCTCGTATCATTCCAGTAAGCTTCTCCATCAATGAAACACTTGTCATTTATCCGAATCCTGTAAGTGGTAAAAATATCCGCCTGGAACTGGTTAAACCGTATTCAGGAGATATGGAAATATCAATTTTCAATGCTGCCGGGGTGAGCGTATATTCTGAAAAGACTCATGTTGTCAATCAAAATGAATTCAACATTTACAGGAATGCAAAGATTACATCCGGAAGTTACCTTCTTGAATTAAAAATGAATGGTCATCAACAATCTAAAATGGTCATCTTTCAATAATATTTTTCACCCCACAATAATAAAAGGTCTGCTAAGCAGGCCTTTTATTATTTTCTTTCTCCTTGATCCTTTCCGACAATTCATGGACGCTGTTCTCCCAGGTATGCATATGCGCAAAGGAGATTCGCTTCTGCCTTACTATTTCGCTATTTTCCAGGAGCGCTTTTTTAATGAGAACGGGATATTCATGAGGCTGGGTAGCCAGATAAGTATAAGCTTCGAAAAATTCCATGGTTTTCGTTCTGGTCGCCACCACAGGTTTTCCCATAGCCAGGTATTCATCCACTTTCAGCGGGTAATTGCCAATGGTAAGCGGGTTGATGAGCTGGGGATTAATACATACATCAAAAGCCTGCACATAAGCGGGAAGCTGTGCCAGTTCTTTCCTACCAATAAAATAAACATTTGGCAGACTATGGAGACTGCTTTTCATAAAAGTTGCATCTTCTGGTCCAACCAAAACTACATTCCACTCAGGATGTGCCTGTGCAATGGAACGGATGATAGTTTCATCCAGTCTGCTGGCTATCACGGCGCCTACATATCCAATCAATGGGCGGGATAAAGAGGATAATTCCAGGGGGAGGGGAAATTGCAGTGTATGATCAAATAATTCCAGGTTACAGCCCTGACCTATATAATAAGCATCTTTATTGTACCTGGCGCAGTAATCTGCCAGGTAGCCGGAATTGGCTACTACCAGGTCTGCTTTTTCAATCAACTCCGGTTCGAGCACATCACTATGCTTCCCCCAGTATGGATTACCGCGTAAATAATCCCTGCAATAATATACATACAGGGAAGGCGATAATAACTTTTTCAGATGATACCCATTGAAGATATCATTATCATTGAATAGAATGAAATTACTGAACCCCAGTTTTTCTATGGCTTCCAAGATGTCTTTGGCAAAGCGCTGGTTGTTGATGACATTTACCATTTTGAATAAAAAAGTAGCAGGGAGCCAGTTGATGGACTCCACTATGGAAGAAGGATAAAATTCCCAAAGTGAGGGTGAAATTTTTTTGACTCTTTCCTTCTTTTCTTTAATGATACTGATGTGTTCTTTTATTCCCGGATTGGAATCATTTGAAAAAAGGGTTTTCCTGTTGATGGGGAGGTTCACATATAATACCCGATTTTCCCTGGCCAGCTGCAGGGCTATGTTCTTGCAGTTGCTTCCAATTTCATAATACCATGGCTGAATACCTATTATAATAATATCGCGTCCTTTTAACATAGGTGACAATTTTCTAAACAGTATTTCGATTCAAAATAAGCTGCATCAGGGAGCCTTACATGATCTGAACGGTTTGTAAAATGAAGTGGTGGCAAGTTCCATCATGGGTTTGTCGGAACCGGTATCGCCATAAGCATAAACCAGATCATATTCGGTTAAATGAAACCTTTCCAAAATTCTCTTCACCTTTTCGTAGCCCCGGCAATTCTTGCCCTTGATTCTACCCGTTATCAGGCCGTCTTTAATTTCCAGCTGAGTGGCAATCAAATCCAGCTGATGGTGTCCTGCCCACCCCCGGATCCAGTTTTCAGGAGAAGCCGATACAATAACGACCTGCCATCCCCTATTTTTAAGTTGTATGATTTCTTCCATTGCCTTTGCGCGGATAAAACGAGGCAACGCCGAAGTGGTGAAGGCGATACATTGTTTTTCAAATATCTCTTCGGGGGTATTGCGGAAAAAATATTCCAGGATCTTCTCCTTGGCAGCCTGATGCGAAATGAACCCTAATTTTAATGCACACAGAACAGGAACATGTATCAGGAAGCCGGAATAGAATTTGAAATTTCCTTTAGTAAAACGGATAAATTCCAGCAGGGTATCCCTGAAGGTTATGGTACCATCCAGGTCAAATAAAGCAAGCCCTTTCTTCACAACTTTTTCTTTTTAAAGATCGATTCAGGTATAGCAGTAATCATCAGCATCACCCATCTCCAGAACCATCTTACATAAACGATGTTTGACTTATTTTTCACTCCCTGATAAACAGCTTGTCCTACTTCTTCTGGTTGTGCAGTGAGTATGGAAGGCAGTGAAAGGTGTTCGGTCATTTTTGTATAGACAAAACCAGGCAGTACTGTCATCACATGTACCTGGCTGTGATAAAGTTTATTTCTCAGTCCTGAGAGGTAAGCGGTGAAGCCAGCTTTCGCACTTCCATACATATAATTGCTTTGCCGGCCCCGATTGCCTGCTACAGAGCTGATACCCACAATGGTTCCAGTCTTCTTTGCTGTATAATCCATCGCTACCAGGTTCAAAATCGATACGGCTCCTGTATAATTGGTTTCGATCGTTTTCAACACCTCCTTCCAGTCCATGATCACGCGTTCATTGTCATTCATATATCCTGCTACATAAATGGTCACGTCGGGTGAGGGAGTAAGCGACCTGTAAAAATCTTCATGGGAATGAAAGGCTGTTGCATCAAAATCATGCAAAGTACATTCAACACCATACCTGACTTTAATGTCTGACTGGTACGTATGGAGCTGGTGCGCATTACGGGCTGCCAGTTGCACCTGGTACTGGTGCGCTGCAAAGCTTTTGGCTATGGCAAATCCAATATCTGAACGAGCACCCAAAATCAAAACAGTCGGCATAAGTGTTATTGTGTGAGGTGTAAACGAAGTGCCTGCACCGAATTAATTTTAAATCCGGGATTGTATTTTTTTATAATTTCCAGGAATGTTTGCGCACCGGGATAACTTTTCCAAAATATTTCAGGCTTCATTCTGGCATCTTTAGAAAGGTAAATACGGCCTCCGTATTGCAGGACTATCTTATCCAGTTCATCTAAGAAAACAAAAAGGTTGTCTCTTACCGGAAAGTCAAGCGCCAGCGTAAATCCTTCCCTGGGAAATGAAATCAGATCATCCTGCCTACCAAAAATTTTTAGAACCGCCAGGAAAGATCCCATTCCCGCATCACTAATTTTTTTCAATATCGCTATCAACCCATTCCTGCTTTCCAAAGGCAATACAAACTGGTATTGAACAAAGCCCTTCTTCCCATACATGCGATTCCAGTTGAGTAGGGCATCCAATGGGTAAAAAAATGGTTCGTAGGATACGATATTATTCAACTCCCGTTTGATGTTCTTAGCATAAAACAACTCATTGAACACTTTGATGGTAAATGGGTTCAATACAAATGAGGGAAGGTAAAATGGAAAAGGGATCTTTTTTTTGCCAGGTAATTTCAACGGGTCTTCCCGTTGTTTTTCAAGGAGCTCTTCGGGCTTTGCGTGTTCTCCTAGCATAAGAATGCTTCTTCCAAAACCAGTCCCTTTTTTCAAACAGTCAATCCATGCCACAGAGTAGGTATATTCCTTATAGGTTTCAAATATCGTCAGCAACTCTTCCAGGTTTTTAGCCTTGACCTGTTTTTGACTGATATAGGAAGTCTCAATTTTTTTAAGAGAGAATTTTACGGTGGTGATGACACCCGTTAAGCCCATGCCCCCGCAGGTAGCCCAGAACAGGTCACTGTTGGCTGAGGCCGAACAAGTGAGGATGTTACCGTTGGCAAGCAGCACTTCCATTTCCAGCACATGCGCAGAAAATGATCCGTCAACATGATGGTTTTTACCATGAACATCACTTGCTATAGCCCCACCAATGGTAATAAATTTTGTTCCGGGTGTAACTGGAAGAAACCACCCAGAGGGAACAATCACCTCTAACACCTGGTCGAGTGTAATTCCTGACTGGCATTCGAAAATTCCATTCAACCTGTCAAAGGCAAGGATCTTATTATATTTCAATGTAGAAAGTGTATGCTTTGCCAATGATGCATCCCCATAACACCTTCCATTACCACGTGCGATCGTGTCACCCTGTTGCGACCATGATGGTGTCATCTGTTCGGTAAATGAAAAACTTTTTTCATCCGTTTCCATGACAGGGTAGTTGCCCCAATTGGCAATGATTTTTTTCGTCATTTAAAAAGGGTTATGTCTTTCATGTAAATGATCAGATAAAAGCTGGCGATCCAAAGAAGGATAGTGACTTGTATAAAACGGTCGCGGTACAGAATTTTTGTTGGAGAACCTGATGCAGCTTGAACAAAGATGATCTGTAAATATCGCAAAATACCAGCCAAAACAAAGAGGCAGGTATAATACAGCCTGTATACGCCACCCAGTGATACAGTTGATTCAGGCGTATTCATCTTATGGCCCAAACGGGCAATTCTTAGCTGCACCTCGGGCGACATAGTGTACATAAAATAGGCCACCACAATCACCGCGCAAATCAGGGAGGTGGCCACATTTAAAAATTCGAGGTTGTAACCACTCACTGCCTTTCTCATTTCATTCCCCGAGGCTATTTTTAAAAGCACATCATCCCGCCTTTTACCAATGGCCATGAATAATGCCAGCAGGAAAACCATGATGTTCAACCATTCTGAAAGGGGTATTAGTCCGATCACTGCTCCTCCCTTTACCCGTAGCACAAATCCTATGGCAATGATGATGACATCCAAAATAGCAATTCTTTTCAGGCCAAAGGAATAGGCAAGGTTCAGAAAAAAATAAATGCTCAAAACAAAAAGGAATTTTTCACGAATCCACCAGGCCAGCGAAAATCCTGCGATCACTAATAAAATACTCATGATCATGGCTGCTGTGGGTGAAACCGCACCAGAAGCAAGGGGACGTTGGGATTTTTCCGGATGTTTTCTGTCGTCCTCAATATCCCTGTAATCATTGATGATATAAATACTGCTGGCTATGCAACAGAATGAAAGAATACCCAGCAACACTTTAGGATAAACCTCCCAGTTGAACAGGCCCCCGGAGAAAAAAATGGGAATTAATAAAAATAAATTCTTGGCCCAGTCTTGAGGACGGAGCAACCTGATATATGCCACACCTGCTATTTTAACGATGGAGGTAAAAATAGAGTTTCTGCATCAAAAGACATAATAACAGCATGGTCCATCCTGTGCTTTGAAACACGTTCAGCTCAAAGCTTCTTACTATCTTGGAGCATCAATCTCCCTGTATGGATGCTTCAGCTAACCGGAACTTGCTATTTCGTTATTTTTCTGCTTTTGAATTTGCTTTTATTATTATCCTGGCAAGCATCCCATTATTTTTAACCTTACCCTACAGGGTGAATATTTTTCTTAGCTGGGAAGGTGCTTACAGGCTGAGTCAGGGTCAGATTCCGTACCGGGATTTTGGGATGCCTATGGGATATATGTTCTGGGTAATACCTGCCGTTTTTTTTAAACTTTTCGGACCCCA
>JANLYU010000031.1:0-8928 GCA_031365785.1 Flavisolibacter sp.
CTTCCTGATCTGGACTTCATGTTCTGAATGCCATTTCTGAAATTTTTCCATGGCGGTCGCTTCATCAAATAAACCAAGTGTTACCCCCCGTAAAAAGTGCTACAGGAATAAAACCCCTTAGTAGGATAAAATCTTTCGCACCGTATCAGTAGGCTGTGCACCTTTATGAAGCCAGTCCAGTGCACGCTGACGGTCAAGCTGTACGGTGGCAGGTGATGTCAGTGGATTGTAGGTACCTAATTTTTGAATGAACTTACCATCGCGCGGGCTTCGAGCATCAGCAACGACAATGAAATAGAAGGGTCTTTTTTTAGACCCGTGTCTTTGTAAACGGATTTTAACTGGCATCTTAAATAGAAATTTAAATGCGTGAGGAATAATTGTTGAGTTGCAAATCTAAGGCTTGAGAACCAAAAAGACAATAAAGAAATGATAAATATATGAAAGACTAAGTCCTGGAAATTCAACAACTTTTATATTATATATAAGGGTCAAGGAATTCCACCAACCTGGTTCAAAGCCTGATCACCAGCTCTCTATCTTTTCATTCCCGGCATCATTCGCCCCATGGGCATCTTATTCATAGTTTTCATCATTTCTCTCATTTGTTCAAACTGCTTCATGAAGGCATTGACATCAGTGACCTCTTTTCCACTTCCTTTTGCGATCCGTTTTCTGCGGCTGCCATCGATCAGGTCCGGGTTGGCCCTTTCAGATGGAGTCATGGAATTGATGATGGCTTCAATACCCTTAAAAGCGTCATCACTGATATCGATGTCCTTGATGGCCTTGCCCATCCCAGGAATCATGCCCATCAGGTCTTTGATGTTTCCCATTTTCTTGATCTGCTCCAGCTGCAACTTGAAGTCGGCAAAATCAAACTGGTTTTTCCTGATTTTCTTCTCCAGTTTCCTGGCCTGTTCCTCGTCGAATTGCTCCTGGGCTCTTTCTACCAGTGTAGTAATATCTCCCATGCCCAATATGCGCTGGGCCATCCTTTCAGGGTAAAAGATATCCAGTGTATCAAGCTTTTCTCCACTACTGATGAATTTAATGGGTTTATTAACCGTGTATTTGATAGAAAGTGCTGCGCCACCTCGCGTATCGCCATCCAGTTTGGTCAGAACCACACCAGAAAAATCCAGGCGCTCATTGAATGATTTCGCCGTATTCACCGCATCCTGTCCGGTCATGGCATCCACCACAAAAAGAATTTCCTGCGGATTCACTGCTGCCTTTATGTCTGCCACTTCCTTCATCATGGCTTCATCGATGGCCAGCCGGCCGGCTGTGTCAATGATCACTACATTTTTATTTTTACTCCTGCTTTCCCTGATGGCATTCTTCACAATTTCAACAGGATTTTTATTTTCGGGTTCCAGGTATACTTCTACGCCAATCTGTTCTCCCAGGATCCGAAGTTGTTCCATGGCTGCCGGCCGGTACACGTCGGCTGCTACCAGCAGGGGGGAAAACTTTTGCTTCTTCAGGTAATTGGCCAGCTTGCCACTGAAGGTGGTCTTACCCGAACCCTGCAAGCCTGCAATCAGAATTACTGCAGGACTACCCTTGGCGTTAAAAGGAGCAGATTCGCCACCCATCAAACTGGCCAGTTCATCTTTAACGATTTTGACCATCAGCTGACTCGGACTGACCGCTGAAATCACTTTTTCGCCCAGGGCTTTATCTTTTACGGTATCTGTGAATTCCTTGGCGATTTTATAATTCACATCCGCATCCACCAAAGCACGGCGGATCTCTTTTACGGTGGCTGCAATATTTAATTCAGTGATACGGGCTTCACCTTTTAAATTCTTGAATGCGGATTCCAGCCGGTCACTTAAACTTTCAAACATATTTCACGATTGAGTATGGGATGTGTAAAAAAAAGAGTGAACATAGGTTCACTCTAATTAATTTGTCGCAAAGATAAGGATTGTCAATGGCTCATTATCCTAAGTAGCTGCGCAATAAATTACTTTTTTGCTGTGTTCTCAGTTTTGTAATAGCCTTGTCTTTGATCTGGCGGACACGTTCCCTGGTAAGGTTGAAACGCTCTCCGATATCTTCCAGGCTTAAAGGATGATCCACCCCGATGCCAAAGAAAAAACAAAGAACTTCCTTTTGGCGGTCGGTTAAAGTTTGCAAAGACCTTTCGATCTCTGTCTTCAATGACTGCACATGATCAAGCTCCAAATCAGTTTTTTCAGCGTTGGGATTTTCTAGAACATCCAGAAGTGTGCTTTCTTCTCCGTCAGCAAGTGGAGTATCCATACTTACGTGTCGGGCATTGATCCCTAGTGAAGAAGTCACTTCTTCAATGTCCATTCCCAATAGCTCGGCCAGTTCATCTGCCGAAGGCTCTCTTTCAAATTCCTGTTCCAGCTGGCTGAATGCTTTCTGAATACGGTTGGTAAGTCCCACCTTGTTCAAAGGAAGTCGAACGATCCGTGCCTGTTCGGCCAGGGATTGAAGGATTGACTGGCGAATCCACCAGACCGCATAAGAAATGAATTTGAAACCTTTGGTTTCATCAAAACGCTGGGCTGCTTTGATGAGGCCCAGGTTACCTTCATTGATCAGGTCAGGAAGAGACAGCCCCTGGTTCTGGTACTGTTTTGCTACCGATACCACAAAACGCAGATTCGCCTTGGTCAAACGATCCAATGCTTTTTGATCGCCTTGTTTAATGAGGCGTGCTAAACGAACTTCTTCTTCGGGGGTAATCAGCTCAACTTTGCCGATTTCTTGGAGATACTTTTCGAGGCTTTGAGATTCACGATTGGTAATAGATTTCGTGATCTTGAGCTGACGCATACTCATAGGATTGGTTTTATTTAGATGGTTATTTTCAAGATAATTGGTTGATTAGTTTTGGCTCGATCCCAAAATATCCATCACGGTTCGGTTCTTCATCATCCAGCTTTCACTGAATATTCTCCAAATTAGGGAAAGGCACCATATGAACAAAAGAAAATTGGCTAAAAATTAAAATAATATAGTTGTTCGCCTTAAAAACGTCGGTAAAAGGGGTAAAATAATTTTGAGGCATCAATTATTTTTCTATTATTGCAGCCCTTGACAGCAATAATGGCAATACGATGAGCAAAAAACAATTATATATGTTGGAATATCCTGTAAGATGTTCACCAACGATCCTGTATGATTTCCTTTCCACTTCTTCAGGACTACAGGAATGGTTCGCAGATAAGGTAGATGACCAGGATGGATTATTCAGTTTCATTTGGAATGGTACAGAAGAAACTGCCGAAGTACTCGCCAGTGAAGATGAAAAGTTCATCCGGTTCCACTGGTCTCATGCTCCGAAAGAAGAATTTTTTGAATTCAGTATAGAAAAATCAGAAGTGACCAACCAAACTATCCTGGTGATCAAAGATTTCGCAGAGAAAAAAGAGATCAAAGACCAAAGCATGTTGTGGGATCACCAGGTGAAAGACCTTTTTCACCGCCTGGGTAACTAGGTCATACATCCATACAGGAATTTCCACTCTTCAAATAATACTTCCCGCGCCTCTTCCCAGATAGAAAGTGGCCACCATATTGCTATCTTCAGGTGTCCGGCTTTTTCGCAGTATTGTTCAAATTCGTTTTTGTTCAGTGTTCCTATCCGGATATAATTATTGTCTCCGAAATGATGGTTCCATGGATCATCGCTGACGCCGATGTAATGACCTGACAATTTTTCAAATAAGGACTTGATCTTTTCCTTATGATTTTGCTGGAAATGGGCTGAAAGATGAAGGGTGGAACTAAAAAAGTTACCCCACCAGAATAAGGTGCGTATAAAAAATAATCCATCGGGTCCGGTATAACGTGGGTGATCAAGTATCAGATACGGAAGTCCCCGATAACTTTCCCCTTTGGATATTTTAGGTCCTGTTTCAAAGTGATGGTTAAGTGGCAGTTTCTGTTTACGAATAAAATCAAGTTGTTGCTCCTGCACCGCTTCAAGCAGCATTCTGGTTTTCGCTATAACAATATTCTTGGTTAAAATCAACGACTCATTTTGTATCAGATCCATCTCAGCGGCTGAAAGACGTATTTTTGGCGGCAGCATCTTTAAAATTATTTTTTACCAATAAGCAGGTTCTGAAAAAATTAGACATTTTGGTGATCAAGGCTTTTATCGGCCCCTTCATCGCCACTTTCTTTATTACATTGCTTGTACTCATCATGCAATTCTTCTGGTTGTGGGTGGATGATTTTGTTGGTAAAGGAGTCAGTACCGGAATCCTTCTGGAATTTATCTTTTTTCAGAGCGCGGTTTTGGTACCCCTGGCTTTACCGCTTTCGGTGCTGCTCTCTTCCATCATGACCTTTGGAAACCTGGGAGAAAGTTATGAACTCGTAGCCATCAAATCAGCAGGCATTTCTCTGATCCGTTTCATGAGGCCCCTTTTCCTGGTCACGATCCTGATCTGTGGTGTGGCCTTTATGTTTTCCAATTACATCATACCCGTGGCGAATCTGAAATCAAGAACCCTTTTGTCAGATATTGTAAATGCTAAACCTTCCTTTGATCTTAAAGAAGGGGTTTTCTACGACAAGATTCCCAATTTTTCCATCAAGGTGGGAAAAAAACAAAATGACAGTGTACTGAATAACATTATCATTTATGAACAATCTAACCCTCTCCAGGATAATTTTATCATCGCTAACGATGGTGTAATGCGGTCATCTCCCAGTAAAAGATACCTCGAATTTATTCTGAGGAATGGCTGGCGTTATGAAGAAAGGGGCAATAGTCCCAATACAGATTATATACGTCTGGGATTTAAGGAATATAAAAAGCAATTCGATATTAGTTCTTTTGGTTTGCAGCAGCGAACAGACGAAAAGCAAAACGCAGGAAATGCCAAAATGTTGAGCATGAGGCAGCTGAACCTGGCTATAGATTCCATTGAAAAGTTGAACAACTCCTTTGGTGAAAGGTTCCGCACGGATGTGTTGAATTCGATACCCTTTATAGATAATCTGGACAGTAACTGGAAAAGTATCAGTAAGAAAACAACAGGGAAGGATTTCAGCGCCCTGATCCCTGATAGTATTGCCTCTTTAACAAGACAGAAAGTGTTGAACAAATTAACCAACGTAAAAATTAGCAACGATATTGCCATCACTCAATTGAAAGACCAGCAGAAAAGCCTCAGGGTACACCAGATAGAATGGCACCGTAAGATTGCTTTATCCATGGCCTGCCTGGTGCTGTTCCTCATAGGTGCGCCACTGGGGTCCATCATTCGTAAAGGAGGACTGGGTAGTCCGCTCATTTTTGCGATAATTTTTTTTATGGTGTTTTATTTCAGCAGTACAACCGGAGAAAAATTCGCCAAAGAAGGATCTCTCAGCCCGTTTTCGGGCATGTGGCTATCCACCTTTGTGTTGCTTCCGATAGGCTTATTTCTCATCTACAAGGCCAGACGCGAATCCCAGATTTTTAATAAAGAAGCGTATTACAGGGTATTTAAAAAAATCCGATTACGCATTAAGGGCTGAGTATTCATTAGTTTTACAAAAAAATTTATGGCACCCTTTAAATCCAGGAGAGATTTTATAGTGGATTCAGGCAAGGCCGGCCTGGGTTTATACATCAGTTCGGGTCTGTTATCTTCCTGTGCTGCCACAAAAGTGAATGGTAGAACCAGCCATACAGGCTTCCAGCAAACACCGCTACCTTATCCATATGCTGCGCTCACTGAAGCTATTGATGCTACGACTATGGAAATTCATTACACCAAACATGCGGCAACCTATGCCACCAACCTTCAAAATGCTGCAAAGAATGAGCAGATTGATACCAGTAAGCCGTTGGAAGATGTTTTGAAAAAGGTGTCTAAATATTCCGTAACGGTCCGGAATAATGGGGGCGGTCATTATAATCACGAACTTTTCTGGAAGTCCATGTCACCCAACGCCAATAGCAAGCCCGAAGGAAAGCTGGCTACCGCTATCGATGAAAGCTTTGGTTCTTTTGAAGCTTTTAAAACCCAATTTTCAGATGCTGCCAAAAATCGTTTCGGAAGCGGATGGGCATGGCTATTAGCAGATAATAATAAAAAATTACACCTCAGTTCAACACCCAACCAGGACAATCCACTGATGGATGTGGCAGATAGTAAAGGGTTTCCGCTACTTGGATTGGATGTATGGGAACATGCTTATTACCTGCTCTACCAGAACAAAATAGAGGATTACATTGGTAACTGGTGGAAGGTCGTCAACTGGAATTATATTCAGGAGCGGTATCATTCTGTTATCTGAGTTTCCCATCACCGTCAAATCTATCATTGTTGCGAGCCGGAAAACAACAAAAACTGACCAACCTGAAATTACAGCGTTGGACCGCTATCATTTCATCCCTCCTTCTGATTGGGAAATTTACGGCTTATTACCTGACGTTTTCTGTTTCTATTCTTACGGACGCACTGGAGAGTATTGTGAATGTGGTAGCGGGCTTTATTGGTGTTTATAGTTTATACGTGGCTGCCAAACCCAAAGATGTGGACCATCCTTATGGACATGGTAAAGCGGAATTTATTTCTGCTGCTATAGAAGGCACACTGGTTTTATCTGCCGGACTATTGATCATTTATAATGCCGTCAAATTTTTTTTGTATCCGGTTGATCTGAAGGATCTGGGGATCGGCATTTACCTTGTGGCGGGAACAGGAATTATTAATTGGGTGCTGGGCGCTTTTTCTCTGCACCAGGGGAAGAAAAATAATTCACTGGCACTCCTGGCAAGCGGAAAGCATTTACAGACCGATACTTATTCCACTCTGGCGATCATTGCCGGTTTGATAATGGTGAAATTTACTGGCTTCATCTGGATAGATCCTGTGGTGGCTATTGCTTTCGGCTTATTTATTATTTACACAGGCTACAGGATCGCGAGAACATCACTTGCGGGTATCATGGATGAAGCAGATATGAATCTGCTTGAAAAAATGGTGCATATCCTCAGTAACAACAAACAGGAGAACTGGGTAGACCTTCACAACCTGCGTGTGATCAAATATGGCAACGTGTTGCATGTAGATTGTCACCTTACTGTTCCCTGGTACCTCAATATTCACCAGGCGCACGCAGAGATAGATATACTTGCAAAACTCATAAGAAGTAATTTCGGTGAATCGCTCGAATTATTTGTGCACAGTGACGGATGCCTGTATTTTCAGTGCCACATATGCAATAAATTGGATTGCCCTGTTCGGCAACATGCCTTTGAAAAAAGGATAGAATGGACGCTGGACAATGCCCTGCAAAACGAGAAACATGGAGCAGGAGTAGTGAGTAGCGAGTAACGAATTTTCAATCGTTGGAATATTCATAAATGATAGAAACTTTAATTTTTTCTGCTCAACAGCTAAACTGATCCATCTAACATTCAATTAATAAAATGAAAACCACAACTATCTGGAAAAGCGGGCACGCTTTTGATTCTTATCAGGGTCCTGCAAAAATTGAAATTGATTCCAATGGAGGGTTTGGTCCCAAAGCTTTGTTGCTCACTGGCCTCGCCGGTTGCGCAGGCATAGATGTAGTAGATATTCTGGAGAAAATGAAAGTGCCATTTGCCAGCCTTATTATTGAGGTGGATACAGAACAAACTGAAGAATATCCCAAGGTGTTCAAAAACATACATATGAATTTTAAGCTGATCTCTGAAGAGGAAAATCGTCACAAAGTGCAAAAAGCCATTGAACTTTCGCTGGATAAATATTGCGGTGTGGCAGCCATGCTGAAAAAAAATTCACCCATAGAGTATTCCATTGTACTTCAACCAGAATCTAATTAAATGCTTTCTCAAAAAGCACAATATGCATTCAGGGCTTTGACTCACCTGGTGAATAAATACAACGAGGGGCCTGTTCTTATCTCTGAAATCTCAAAGAAAAAACGTATCCCCCTCAAGTTTCTGGAAAACATTCTCCTGCAGTTGAAAAATGCAGGGGTGCTGGAAAGTAAAAAAGGGAAAGGTGGCGGTTATTATATCAAAAGCAGTCCCGCAAAAACAACCATAGCTTCCGTGATCCGAATCGTGGACGGGCCAATTGCCCTCCTTCCCTGCGTGAGTTTAAATTTTTATGAACGTTGTAAAAACTGTGATGAACGCAATTGCGGATTGCATAATATTATGGAAAATGTTAGGGATGCAACCCTTGCCGTACTGGAAAAACGAACGCTCAAAGACCTGGCCACCGGAAGGGAAGATTTGTAGTAAAATTACCCTACCTATTTGGTAGGATATTTGGTTTGTCCTAATTTCATGCATTATTTAATTTTAAAATAGCCATTATGTCTTTACGTCTTGGTGATGCGGCACCCAATTTCAAAGCGCAGACCACGGAAGGTGAAATTGATTTTTACGAATACCTTGGTAATAACTGGGGAGTTTTGTTTTCACATCCTGCCGACTATACACCTGTATGTACCACTGAATTAGGGAAAACAGCACTTTTAAAAGAAGAATTCGCGAAGCGCCATGTTAAAGTAATGGCAGTGAGTGTGGATCCGCTGGACAAACACCGAGGATGGGTCAATGATATCAATGAAACCCAGAATTGCCAGGTTGATTTTCCGATCATTGCCGACGAAAACAGGGAAGTAGCCAATCTATACGACATGATCCACCCCAATGCTTCCGCTACGGCTACGGTCCGGTCACTATTTATCATTGGGCCAGATAAGACCATCAAGCTAACCATTACTTATCCCGCGTCAACTGGCAGGAACTTTCACGAAGTGTTGCGCGTGATAGATTCTCTGCAACTGACGGCCAAGCACAGTGTAGCTACACCGGCGAACTGGAAAAATGGTGAAGATGTCATTGTAGTACCGGCAGTTTCCACGGAAGATGCGGTTAAAAAATTTCCAAAAGGATTAAAAATTGTAAAACCTTATTTA
>JANLYU010000350.1:0-3298 GCA_031365785.1 Flavisolibacter sp.
TCAACGTACAGGATGAAGACCTTAAAAAATTCTTTACTCCTTACGGCGAAGTAACCTCTTCAAAAATCATTAACGACAGGGAAACCGGAAAATCAAGAGGCTTTGGCTTTGTTGAAATGTCGGATGATACTGCTTCTAAAAAAGCAATCGCTGAATTGAATGATACGACTATTGATGGCCGTGCCATAAAAGTAACTGAAGCCAAGCCAAAAGAGGACAGGTCCTCTCGCAATAGCGGCGGTTATAATAATGGGGGCAGTTTCAATAAGAATAGATTCTAGTTTAAAAAAAGCCCCGGTTTCGGGGCTTTTTTATTTTATCATTTAAATATCTACTTCATGGAAAGATTTTCAAAAGAAATTACGGTTGGTGAACAAGCCAGGATCTTTGAATTCACCAAAATGAAGAACATCAATGGTGTCAAGTTCTTTGTGACATCAAAAGATGAGAATGAAAAACCTTTTTCATTTAGCCTACGTCAAAAGGAAGAAAAAAACTGGAAGCTAATGCCCGGTTCTTTGCGTTGGTTGTATGATATCGAGAACCAGTTGTCAGACGCTATTGTTGATACCAGGCTGAAGTAATTAGTACTCCATCATTACTTCTAATCAGGTGACAAATTCTTTGTCACCTACTTTGCCACCAATTCTACCTACCGATCTCTACCAATTTTTTTCTGCAACTCTCAGGGTCCCGACTTTCCTGATGGGTCTCCTCGAATGTTATTTTGAATTTCAAAACGACCCCAACTTCCCGACGGGCCTCCTCGAATGTTATTTTTGAATTGAAATGTCTACGTGGGACCCGTTGGTGTAGAATCAACAGGTATTTACAGAGTTTTATTTCCACTTTTCGTAGAGCAAGGTTAATGGAACAGTTCTTGTGATACTGGTTTAACAAAAATCAAATCATGAAGAATTACTCTGTTACCCTCACTTTATTTTGTTTACTAATTATTTCGGCCAGTAAAGTATCCGCTCAGAAAGGTTTCGATATTGGAATCAGGTATATGGTGCAAAAAACAGCGCTTTTTAATAAGTCAGATAAAGATGCAGGTTCTGAGTTGGATCGGGAAAGTACTTTGAGTTATTTGAATGGTGGAATAGCAATAGGATATTCTTTTAGCAAGTGCATGGGTGTTGAAGTGGATATCTTACACTCACGACAGGGACAAAAATATTCCGGAACCAATATGGAAAGTGGTAGTACTTCAGCTTATAACAGGGTTATTGCTTTGCAGGCTGACCTGAATGATGTGAAATCATCTGCGCCATATAAGGCCAGAGCAGAACTGAATTCAACAAAAATCCCTATCCTTTTAAGGCTCAACTCCGATCATACACAAAGTCATTATTTTACGCTTTCCGTAGGTCCCCAGGTGAATATATTGAACAATGCCGTGTATGAATTAAATGGAGTTGATGTGCAGTTACCAGGTATTAACATCGTACCGAATGATACTTATAGAAAAGTAACTTTTGATGGGGTGCTGGGTTTGGGAGCAGGTTTCGATATATCCAGACATTGTGTGTTATCAACTCAGGCACGTTTCGATTATGGTTTTCAGGATGTTGAAAAAAAGGATATCACCTATTCCTCCGGGGGCAATCAAAAAAATTATTATGGAAGTGGCAGAACATCCACGCATAACGGAATTGCTGCGTTGATGATAGGGCTCAGCTATAAATTATAATATCGTCTTATAAAAATTTTTCAATTTTTTTAGAACCCGATTTGGTATACCATTTCGGGTTCTTTGTGTAAAAGATGATTTGAAAATTAATTCATTCAGCTTCACCTTCTCCGCGGGTCTCCACCGATGTCTTTCTGAATTTGATAATGCTTATATGGGACCCGTAGGAAAAGAAACGACGGGTCACTTCACCTTCCCCAACAGGTCTCCACCGATGGTTTTCTGAATTTGATGACTTCAATGTGGGACCCGTTGGTGATGAGTGATAGGTACTTGCTGAGATTTATTTTCTATCGTAAGTGCAGGAGACAAGTCGGAGAAAAGAATTATTCCCTCGTAGAAAACTTTATTCATCGGTTTTTTTATTAATCATGAGAGCGTAGGCCGGTAATCAACATCAGCATCATTGATTATCTTCCCATAAATTCTGCTTCATGATCTCCACAAAAAAATTTCCCTTTTTTTTTATCTTCCTCGTTTCCTTAACACCACTTTTGCTGATTGCACAAGGCACTCGCCTCCTCCGACAACCTGCTATTAGTACTACGCAAATAGCGTTTGAATACGGTGCCGATATCTGGATCATACCTAGGGATGGTGGTGAGGCACGTCGTATTACCAGTACTGCAGCTGTTGAAGGAAACCCTCATTTTTCGCCAGACGGAAAATGGCTGGCATTTAGTTCCAACCGTTCCGGAATACCACAGGTGTATATAGTACCCTCAATGGGTGGAAGTCCCACGCGGATGACCTGGTACCCTGCTCCTTCATTTCCCCGAGCTTGGTCGCCAGATGGAAAAAATGTTTTGTATGCTTCCAACAGGGAAAGTGCACCCACTGGTTTCAACCGTTTGTGGACGGTTCCTGTGAAAGGTGGCCCATCCACCTTACTGCCAGCTCCCTGGGGCTTCGATGGGAATTATTCACCTGACGGAAAAAAAATAACAGTTGACAGAGTTAGCCGGTGGGATGTGGAATGGAGGCATTACCGTGGCGGACAAAATACTCCTCTCCAGATTTTGGATCTCACTACCTTAACCGAACAATCTATTCCCACAGAGGGCAGTATGGACATTCACCCGCTTTGGATGAATAATGAAATATATTTTTTGTCGGACCGCGATTTTATTATGAATGTATGGGCGTTCAACCCGGTAACAGCAGCATTGCGACAGGTAACTACATTGAAAACAGGCGACATCAAATGGCTGGAAGGAAATGGTAAGGAACTGGTATATGAACACCTGGGCTATTTGAATCTGCTGGATCCTGTATCAGGTAATCATAAACAACTAGACATCACCGTTACCGGTGATTTTCCCTGGGCTGAAACAGGTTCTCAAAATGTTACCAATGACATTACCAACGCTTCGTTGTCACCTACCGGTAAGCGGATCTTACTGGAAGCACGCGGTGAAATATTCACAGTACCTGTAGAAAATGGAGATCCCCGAAACCTGACACGCAGTTCTGATGCGGCAGACCGGAGGCCTTTATGGTCGCCTGATGGAAAACAAATAGCATGGTTCTCTGATCAGCAAGACCAGTCTTATTCTTTATACATCACTGACCAGGAAGGCGTCAGCAAGCGCGAGATGATCGCCG
>JANLYU010000358.1:0-5610 GCA_031365785.1 Flavisolibacter sp.
TCCATGAAACCCTGTTGATGAAGGTATTCACGGGTAGCTCTGTTCACTGCATAACGGAGCTCCAGGTTCTTCTTTACCATATTGCGCCGAAGGTCGAGAAAGCGGTATTTCATGCGCAGGTCATCGCCTCCATCCGTGTCATCCTGAATCGTAAAAGGCGGAACCACCGACCGGTTTAATATTTTAAAAGAATCAAGTGTTATTTCAATATCGCCGGTGGGCAGGCCCGGATTTTTATTACTCCTTTCTGTAACCAGTCCAGTAACCTGTATCACAAATTCCCGCCCGAGGGGTTGTTCATTCAATTGTTCATTCAGTATTTCGCCAAATATTAATTGTGTGATTCCATACCGGTCGCGCAAATCAATGAAAGTAATGGATCCAAATTTCCGGATGGTTTGTACCCAGCCGGCAAGGGTTACTGAACTGCCGGTATGTTGGATCCTTAACTCGCCGCAGGTGTGTGAACGAAACATGTTGCTAATGTTTGATGATAGTATGTTGAGGCGGGCTGTAATTTCGTCTGGCCGGCAAAGATAAGGGCAGGAGATAAGGAGGCCTACAGCGTGGCCATTTGAGTGTCTCTTTCCTCCCTTGATTTCTGAAACAGGTAATACCAGGCCAGAATCAACACCCCCATGGAAAAGGGTAAGAGCGCCAGGTGCTTCCCATCGAATCTGCCCCAGATATGCATCGAATCAAACCCAAAAAATTCACTGATCATCCACAGTGCATTAGCCATGATCCAGAAAGTTACAGCAAGGTTGTGGGCCAGCTCTGATTTTAAATCACGGGTTCGCCAGGAAATAAGGATGGAGACAGTTAGCGTAGGCACGATCATCGCTATGCCCAAATACCTCCACGACATACACCAGCTGATATCTTTAAAGATCCAGAAAACAATATGCATATTTTCCATTTTCCTGAAACGGGCCGGGATGGTATACAATGGTTCTTTTGATGCTGCCATACTATAGGTTGAGTGTCAAATCTAATAGTAAACCTGATACGTTGGCGCTTCGAAGTGGAGCAACATTCTATCATGACCTCGACAATATTTTGCCAAATCGTTTGATGTCAGCTTCTGCCTGAATAGGAACTTCATGCAACAGGTGCTGTACCAATTGGTGGGCGAAGTAAGGTGCCAGCGAGGTTCCTTTTGTTCCCATGCCATTGAGTATTCCTATAGCCGGATGAAGCGGATGAAAACCGACAAACGGTCTTCGTTCCAGTGTGGCAGGTCTCAGGGATGCCCAGTGATGCAATACCTGGAAGGGTTTTTTCAACCACCCCTTCAATAAAGTAGTGGCGTGATCTAAAAATTTTAATGATGGAAGCTGATCTTCATAAGTCCACTGGTAATTGGAACCTACCCAGAAAGTGTCCGGTTCAATCATGGGTACCAGCATCAGTCCTTTTTTGAAAATGTGCTCCTGATTCAACCCCTCACTGTGAATGATCAGGGCTTCGCCTTTATTAGGAGCAAAGGGAAGTAAGTGAAACCATGGATTATTCACCCCTGCGCTGCCATCGCAAAAAATTAATTTTTTGGCTACCAAATCCTGGTAAATAATTTCATGACTATGCCTTAGGTGGATCGTCTCAAATTTTTCTTCTCTCAAAAAGCCCTGGCTTCGAAGATGCTTATTCCATTCGGAAAGGAGGCTCGTTATATGCACCAGGTAGCAGGGACTTACTTCCCCACATCCGAAATCATAGGTAAAGGATTCATTGAAATGATTTTGTTCAGGATAGGAATGCAGATAAGTATCATTTTCAGCTAAACGGTCAATGAAAGCATGTAGCATTTGAACCGTTGGAAAGAAATCAATGATACTTTTGGATGTCATTATCTTTTTACCGAAATAGAGTTCCATCTCACTATAAGTTTCCAATGCAAAAGGAATGATTTCATCAATCATCCAGGTATAAGCATAACGCCTTCCTGTAACGGGATTGATGACGCCGGCAGCTATTTTTGAAGCCGTATTGGCAACAGGTTCATCATATACCACGAACCGTTTTTTTTCCTTTTGAAGGAACCACGAGAGCAGGGTGCCGCAGATGCCCTGTCCTACAATGATGTAATCTACCTCCATACCATAAAGTTATTGAGCTAACTGCTATACCAAGGTTTATAATAGTTGAAACCTCTTTCCCGGAAGGCTTGCGATCCTGTTATTTAATTCCAGGTTGAGAACAGCGGCAGCTACACTGCTGCTACTCAACCCGCATTTGATACTGATTTCGTCTATGGCCAGTAAATTTTTTTCCTTCAGCAACGCTACAATTTTAGTTTCCTCTGGAGACAGATCCATAAATAATTCAGGTATTTTCCTTTTTTCCTTTTTTCTTGTTTTCCAACCCATTGTTTCCATCAACCCTGCAGCATCTGAAAGAAGAATTGCTTTATTGAACTGGATCAGGTGATTACAACCGCTGCTGTAGGTATCGGTATTTCTGCCTGGCAGTGCAAACACATCGCGGTGATACGAATCTGCTAGTTGTCCGGTAATCATACTTCCTCCCCTGAGATGGGTTTCCACTACCACCGTGGCATCACTCATGCCCGCAACGATCCTGTTACGTAAAGGGAAGTGATGCTTATCCGGCTTTGTACCACTGAAAAATTCCGTCAAAAGTCCACCACCATCTTTCATCATTTCTTTGGCGAGACCCGTATTTTCATATGGATATACTTTGTCCAGACCATGACCTACCACACCTACCGTTGGTAAATTATTTTTAAGTGCCGCCTTGTGCGCAAGCGCATCGATGCCAAAAGCCAGTCCACTGACAATCAGAATGTTTTCACCAGCCAGATCCCTGATGAATTTTTCAATGAACTGTTTTCCATATTCGGTATGGCTTCTCGTTCCCACAACGGATAAAACTTTAGATGCATTCAGATTCGCTTCACCTTTATAAAAGAGGAGCGTAGGAGCATCGTAACAATTTAAAAGGCGTTGGGGATATTCTTTATCACTCTGAAATAAGACCCTGATTTTGTATTGATCAAGGAATTTTAATTCCGCTTCTGCAGTTTTAAAATCATGAAATCCAGTAATGGATTTCGCTCTGACCATTCCAATTCCTTCTATTCTTTCCAGTTGCGAAAGGCTGGCTTTAAATATGGAAGTAGCATTTCCGAATTGTTGGAGTAGGATTCTGGCATGCACATCTCCAATGTTGGGAACTAATGCCAATGCCAGCTGGTAAAAGAGTTCATCGTTCATACCCAGCCAAATTATGTATTCGATGCCGCAAAATAATGTGGTTATCCTCATCCATACAGCGGTGTTTCCGCAATAAGCATTCATCGGCAGCTTCAGTAGATGTGAAGAAAGGCCTGCACTCTAACCTTGAAACCACCTTATTTAGATAAGACCTTTACTTCTGTCCTTCTGTTTTGCGCTCTTCCCTCTTCTGTTTTATTATCTGACAATGGCCGGGTAGACCCATATCCTTTTGGTTGCAGCCGGGAAGTGACAATACCCTTGGAAACGAGATATCTTACAACAGACACCGCCCGGTTCTGGGATAGTTTCAGGTTATCCGCCGGTTTCCCAATATTGTCTGTATGGCCTTCTATCTGGATACGTACTGTGGGATTATCATTGAGTAATTGAACCAGTTTGTCCAGCTCAACCTGCGATTCATTTTTTATTTCGTACTTGTTGAAATCAAAAAATATATTTCTCAGTACCACCGTGGCATTGGCTTCGATGGGTTGTAACGGAATATTTTTTTCATAAGTGGAATCAGAATTTTTATTGCTCAGGGAATAGTTATCGGAATAAAAGAGATAACCCCTTCGGTTTACATTGAAAGCATAGTCTTTTCCAACGGGTAGCGTGATCAGGTAATTACCTGTTTCATCGGTTTGTACTTTTGACAAAGTTCTTTTTGTAGCCAGGTCAATCAATTCTACTGTGGAGGGAAGGCCTGCCGCTGTTTTTTTATCATAGACTTTTCCTTTGATCCAAAGTGTTTTACTGGGCCTGATGTCAGGGCGCATTTCAAAACTGTAAATATCTAATCCGCCCCTGCTGTCACTGCGATCACTTGCATAATAGGCAGTAGCTGCATCTGCGGCAATAAATAGAGTTCCTTCATGGCTGATGGTATTAATCGGATAGCCGAGGTTCTCAGGTTGGGTCCATTTCCCTGATTCATTTTTCCTGATCAAAAAAATATCTTCATCTCCATAGCCAGGGAGGCCACTGGAGGTAAAATAAAGGGTCTGGTTATCCGCATGTATAAATGGACTGGATTCATCTCCGGCAGTATTGATTTCGGAACCCATATTTTCAGGTTCTGACCATCGCCCATTGGGCTGCAGGTGTGCCACATACAGATCACTTCCTCCAAATCCTCCCGGACGTCGGCTTGCAAAATAAAGATCTCTTTTGTCGGGTGATAAACAAGGTTGCGATTCCCATTGATCCGTATTAATTCTGTTTCCCAAATTTAGTGCTTCGCTCCACCCACTATTGGTGAGGTAAGAAATATACAAATCGCAACTTCCAAAACCACCTGCCCTGTTGCAGGCCGTGAAGACAAGCCAGTTGCCATCTTGCGAAATGTTTTGCGCACCCTCATTTTGTGGGGTATTGATAGAACCAATCAGCCGAACTGCCTTTCCCCAGGAATTTCCCCTTCGAATGCTTCCGAAAAAATCTTCATTGTAATTATTCAGCCTTCTGGTGAAAAAAAGTTCATTTCCATTTACCGGAAGAGAAGGAAAGTATTCTGATTCTTCAGAGTTGACTCCATCTCCCAGATTTTTCGGGGAAAATATATATTGGTCTTTGGCGTGTGCCCTTGCAAAATCAACTGCAAAAAGGTAACTGTTTCTTCGATATTCCGCTGCCTTTCGCGTATTGGATGCCAGGTTGGGCCGTGAAAGCAAGGCATCAATGGTACGGAGAGATTTTTCAAAATTTCCCATACCAGCGAGGTTGATGGAATATGGCAAACGATAATCAGAGGTGTAATTGCTGTCTAGCAAAAAAGCTTTCTCATACATGGCTACACTTTGTTCATAGTCCTTGGTTTGTCCAAATACACCCGCAAGGGATAAATAGGCGTCTATGTAATTGGCATCGCGCTGTATGGCTTCCATGAACGAAGGGATGGCTTCACTGAATTTTCCATCCTGCGCTTTTTCGAGGGCCTTATTATAGGATTCAACAGCTTTCTTATTAATGTTTGCGGGATTGTATTGAGCAAATGTTCCAAAAGAATCCAGTATCAGGAATACGAGGATCACTGAGAAAAGGTTTTTCATCCGATGAAGATAAAAATATTTTAGAGTGAGCTCCCTACCTGCAATTATTTTAACATCAGCAACATGGCGGATGAAGGTGATGGAACTGAACGATAGGGGGTCAGAAGTTTACCATCCCTTTATTTTATGGGACATGAATGTATTTATGGATTTGCAGGGACAGCTGCCAGGAAGGATGCAACTTGATGTACTCTATTATAAGTGGCGTTACCTCCGATGCCCTTCCCCACTCCGGCTGAAGGTATAAAAGGCAGGAAGATGGAACCGATGATTGCCACTGTTCAGCCCATGCAAAGTCTGATTTATTGAACACCACGATC
>JANLYU010000359.1:0-9684 GCA_031365785.1 Flavisolibacter sp.
GTTCAAAATTTCTTGCCGAAGATTCAAATCCATGGATGATGAGACATTTTTCTGAAGCCGGATGCCTGTTCCACCGGTAGCCCGCCACAGTGATCTCATCGAAACGCAGGGTAATTTTTTCTGCTTCATCAAATACAGGAGTAGGTTTCTTAGGTGCTTTTCTCTGAGGGGTACAGAAAAGCTGGAAAGCTTTTTCCGGAATACTTTTTAACGGCTCTTTGAAAAGGATAGAACAAACCTCTGAAAGCGCTCGCATCATGTGAAACTTTTTTCCAGAATTCAGTTCCGTACTTTTCATATCCATAATTCACCAGGAGGTAGCCTAACTGGTAGTGGTTGGGTACATAATTTTTCAGGGATCCGTTACGAAGTTTCAGGTAACTGTATCTCCTCCTATCCTGCCATAAACTTTTATAGCCGCTCAAAAAATAAGGCTGCCTTCCTCTTCCCTGGGGCGTCAACGCACTTTCCGTATGAACCGCATCACCTTCAAAAAACCAGTCTGGAACCGCCAAAGCATTAGCCAGTGCCTGTCCCTGTTCACCGAATAAAAAAGAAAATCCCTTTGCCAACCCGTTTTTAAAGTTGTTGTATTGCTGTACATGCCTGTATTCATGAACAGCTAAGTTTTCATCCCAGGATAGATTGCCGAAATCAAAAACATTAGACCCTGGCACCAGATAAAATTCACTGCGAAAAGGTCCCAGTCCTACATAACCATTGGCGAGGGTGGTGTTGGAGTGGAGTACCACATTGATTTTTCTCAGCTTGTTTCCCAATGCAAAAAAGGTATCGGCAGCGGCTTTATGTATGATCGTAGCTATCCGTGCCGCCTGTGCATCCGCACCTGAAGAAAAAATGATACGTACGGTATCAGAATTAATTTGTTTCCATTTGGTAGAAGGAGGGAAAGCTCCAAATTGTTGAGCGGATAATCCATTGGCTGCACACAGGATACAAATGATCCAAAACCATTTTTTCATAGAAAAAAGATACAACATCGAAATCAAAGTATGGAAGATGAATGACCCTATCTTTTATAAAGTGGGTGACATGGGCCATGCAATGGTTGCAAGCATGCACTCTACGGGCCATGGAATTAATGAGCATGAATGCTGAGCTTTTTGGCAATGGCTTCTCCAACCGGTTCAGATGAGTATCCATAACCATTCACCAGAACGCCTTTGATACCATTGTGGGATTCTATTCCGTAAACGATGGATTCATCTGCAGGATCACTGTTCCCTTCAAAACGGTATACTTCAGTGATTTCAAAATCATCGGGATGAAAACACAACTCATTACAAACTATATAATTTTCCTTGAGGTTGAAATCTTCGGTGAATCCCCGCTTTTTGAGATCATCGATGGCTTTGGAAGAAGTTTCGTATTGATACATAGTTGAAATTGTACACTAAGTTAAGCCACCCTGATTCATGCCCTGTAAACCCTGGTGAATGCACCGATGTGTGGATGAAATAGAATGACAGTTACCAGGAGAATTGACCTCCAACTTATGTCCTCTGTTTGGAGCATATTATCAATGCACCAGCTGGTAGGTTTGTTTAATCACACCCATGACAAACACGCTTTGTACATTACCGAGGTTATCTATCTGGCTGAGCCGATTGACATGAAAGTCGTAATAGTCATCCATGTTTTCAGAAACCACCTTGAGCATGAAATCGAATTCTCCGGAAATGGTGAGGCACTCCAGTACTTCATTCATTTGCAGGATAGCTTTGATAAATTTATCGCCCGCGGTTTTACTATGTTGCCTCAGTGAACAATAACAAATGACCATCAAACCTTTTTTCACTTTAGCTCCATCCAGAATGGTTACATACTGACGGATCACTTTACGTTCTTCCAGCCGTCTGATTCTTTCGTGAACAGGAGATGTACTGAGGTGTACCTGTTCCGCAATTTCCTTGATGGTGATGCGTGCATTGAGCTGCAGAAGCCGAAGGATGGAAAGGTCTGTCTGGTCTAATAAGGTAGTTTCTTCTTTTAGTTGCACTTTTGACATAGTGGAAAAGGTGTTTATACTGAAAAATATGCTTTTTAAAGGAAATTTTCCTGATTTTATCAAAATGTACAGATCTTTCGGCTATATAATTACCTTCGTGGAAGAAGCCGTGCTGGTTCAAAAGACCCCGGTGCAAGACTTTGGAACATTAACTTCAAACATCAATATGTCAACACTTACTAAATCAAACATCAATTTCACCCTTCCTTACAAAGTGAAGGATTTAAGCCTTTCCGAATGGGGTCGTAAAGAGATCCGTCTGGCAGAAGCAGAAATGCCCGGATTAATGTCCATTCGAAAGGAATTTGGTCCTTCGCAGCCATTGAAAGGTGCGCGCATAGCCGGATGCCTCCACATGACCATTCAAACCGCCGTGCTGATTGAAACACTCGTCGCACTGGGAGCGGAAGTGAAATGGAGTTCTTGTAATATATTTTCCACTCAGGATCATGCCGCCGCTGCTATTGCGGCAGCCGGAATCGGCGTGTTCGCCTGGAAGGGACAAACTATTGAAGAAGCTGACTGGTGTATCGAACAAACACTTTTCTTTGGCAGCGCCGACAAGCCTTTGAATATGATTCTCGATGATGGCGGGGACCTCACCAACATAGTGCTGGATAAATACCCTGAGCTGGTACAGCACATCCGCGGAATATCTGAAGAAACGACAACCGGGGTTCACCGTTTATACGAGCGCATGGCAAAAGGGACACTTCCGGTTCCTTGCATCAATGTCAACGACTCTGTTACCAAGTCCAAATTTGATAATAAATATGGCTGTAAGGAATCTCTTGTAGATGCCATCCGCCGTGCAACGGATGTCATGATGGCCGGCAAAGTGGCTGTAGTAGGAAGTTATGGTGATGTGGGCAAAGGTTCTGCCGCTTCATTGAAAGGTGCAGGCTGCCGCGTGATTGTAACGGAAATTGACCCCATCTGTGCCCTGCAGGCTGCCATGGATGGATTTGAAGTGAAGAAAATGATCAACGCTGTAAAAGAAGCTGACATCGTTGTAACAGCTTCCGGTTGCCGCGATTTGATCAGCGGTCAGCATTTCAAACTGATGAAGGATAAAACCATTGTATGCAATATTGGTCACTTTGATATTGAAATCGATGTAGCGTGGCTGAATGAAAATTACGGACACACAAAAGACACCATCAAACCTCAGGTTGATATTTACAATGTGGATGGAAAGGACATCATTCTTCTGGCAGAAGGCCGCCTGGTTAACCTGGGTTGCGGAACAGGCCATCCCTCTTTTGTAATGTCTAATTCATTTTCCAACCAAACTTTGGCACAAATAGAACTATGGACCAATGGCGACCAGTATGAAAACAAAGTATACGTACTTCCGAAGCATCTGGATGAAAAGGTAGCACGTTTACACCTGGCTAAGATTGGAGTGGAACTGGATGAATTATCTCCTGCGCAGGCTGAATATCTGGGGATACCCAAGGAAGGTCCTTTCAAACCCGAACATTACAGATATTAAAGAATACGAATTATTATGATCAATCAAAAGCCCCTAACCGGGGCTTTTTTATTAATAACGCTACCTGTTTTTATTTACATGGTTCCGGCAAATGTCCTACAATTCGTTACTGATAGGTAAACCCATTAGATTTCCATTGCCCATTTACAACATCCCTTGAAATTAGGTGCCAGCACGTTCTAACTTAATCTTATCACTCTTCAGCTAGGCCTCTACTTCCTGGCTCAGCAAGCCCCTGATGGAGTTATACAACTGGTCTTTGGTAAAAGGTTTGGGCAAGTACACGTCTGCCCCATTTTCCATGGCCACATCTTTCACAGAAGCATCATAACCAGATATCATAATGATCTTGATGGCGGGATATAATTTTTTCAAATAGCTAATGAAATCAACACCGAAACCGTCGGGTAATTTATTATCCAGAATGATCACTGAAGGTTGATCCTTTTCCAAATATTCTGCCGCAGCAGTAAGATTACTGACATGGTCAAGCTCCATTTCATCACCATTCAATAAAATGTTTAGTAATAAACACATATCCCCCTCATCTTCTACAATGAGTACCTTTTTTGTTTTTTTACCAGGTTGCAAAGTCTTTGACATAATTTATAATTTTTTTCTTATCCATTCCCTCACACGATCCATTCAGAAACAATACTTGTAAAAATCATTCCAGAACTTTTTCATGGCTCTTTCACAAATTTACGAAGGGACAGCCTAATAAGAAATTTTTACCCCTCCGGAATTATTTAGCTGAAATCATTCATGAGAAGGATCAGGATTCATAGAATATACCCACTATAATGGGATAACTATACCCACTAACCTGCCAAAACCTTTAACATTTCCCGGCGAAACTTCCAATTTCTATTGAAGTCTATCTCATACATCCGATCCGGATGCCATAAAAATAAAAGATGATGAAAAAATCGATACCTATTCTGATCAGCCTCTTTTTCTTAGCTGCCTGCAATACCACGCCTTCAGATATGAACACGAATAGTGCAGCTATACCTGGCGCCGTAACCAGTTTTAGTCAACCGGACACTACAGGCCTGGCCCAATACAACCAATGGAAAGCACAACATGAATTGAATGCCGTATATATGAACACACCTTCATCAGGAACCAGTTCGCGGTCCATAAGTCCTGTAAAATCAGTTCATAAAAAACCGGCTTTAGTCACTTCAAAAAGCAAGTCTGCGTCCAAAGAAATTGTTTCAAACAGGGGAGCTTCTGAGAAAGGTGGCTCTGTAACGTCTTCCTCTTCAGGAGAAGCCAAGGCCGCACAGAAAAAAGGAATCAGTAAGGCCGCTAAAGGCGCTGTTATCGGCGGTGTGGTCGGGGCTGCAGGAGGCGCAGTAATCAGCAGGAACAACCGGGTGCTGGGCGCTGTCATTGGTGGTGTCATCGGTGCAGCCGGAGGTTACGGCATTGGCAGAAAGATGGACAAAAAAGACGGACGTATTGAATATGCTTCTGATCCCATCGAATAACCATTCCATCACTAAACAATTAAAAAGGGTCCTCCAGGACCCTTTTTAATGAAATATTGAAACTAAGTGGAAATCGAATTAACGATGCTTCACTTTGGAAGAATCCATCATGGAATGATCCATCTTATCCATGCCTTTCATGCCCTGCATTTTCTGCATCATATCCATCATTTCCTTGCTGTTCACAAATTCCCAATGTTCTACCACTTTTCCATCTTTATACCTGCCTGCTTCAATGGCCTGCATGTCGTAAGGACCAGCAGGTGCCATAGTCCCGTCGCTGGTACCGGTAAAATGCATCCAGGAGAAAACGTAATCGTCATCAGCTAATTCCTTCACGACCTCCATTTTCATATCCTTGTTGGTGTTATGTACCATCGTAATCATAGCTTTCAGGCTGTCCTTCCCTTTGACATCACCTCGTTCAGTATGGTCAACAAAATCATCCGCTACAACGCTATCAATCTTGCTTACATCGCCCGTTTCAAAAGCGCTGCTGATGGCATTGGACGCCGAAACATTCTTTTTAGATATAGAGGAATCACTGGCTGCGTCGACTTTAGTGTCATTACAGGAAAATAAAAAAATGCATAAAGCAAAAACAATAAATAACTGAATTTTTCTCATATAGTTTAATTTAAGGTCCAGTACGATCGGGAGGGAAAGCAGCATTCAGGGGGATGGAGTAAGGTAAAAAGTCTTCTTTATATGATGAAATCTATTTATTCACCACCAGTTTCCGCTCGAACGAAGAATAATCATAATTCTTTACCAGACTCTTTACTGCATCTAACCAGGACCGTCCTCCTACTTCCTTTGCTAATGCTGGTAACCCTGCTATTCAACAACCAGGTTCGCGCGCAGAAAAATACTACATGGCTTTTGGAACTGTTTAAGTTAAAAGGCAATTCCCTATTGCAAAACATTTTATCACAACCGGATAGTTTTCAATACCAGATCATTTATACACAAATCAACCGGGATAAAAAAAATCAACCTCACTGTACGAATTTCTTTGTGAATGTAGACCGCAGCCGTTATTTCAATCCGGCTTCTACTGTAAAATTACCTACGGTGCTGGCTGCGCTGGAGAAAATACATACCCTTGGAAATAAAGTGGATGCCAACACCCCAATGCTTACCGATAGTGCTTACAGTGGTCAGACCCGGGTGTGGTCAGACACTTCTTCAGCCTCCGGGCTTCCATCCGTGAACCAATACGTCAAAAAGATTTTTCTGGTGAGTGACAATGATGCTTATAACCGGTTGTATGAGTTGGTAGGCCAACAGTCATTAAATGAAATGCTTTGGCAAAAAGGGTATCCTGATGTACGTATTACACGCCGGTTTGTTCCTATGTCCGAAGAGGAAAACCGGCATACCAATCCCATTCGCTTCATCAGGAACGGAAGTTTGGTATACGAACAACCAGCAGCCAGTAGCAAAATAATTTTTGACTTCTCGAGGCCCTGTATGGTGGGAAGGGCGCATCATGACCGAAACGACAGTTTGATCTTCTCCCCGATGGATTTTACCAAACACAATAACCTCCCGCTGGAGGACCTTCAACTCCTATTGCAATCCGTTATATTTCCAGCATCGGTCCCCGCCAGTAAACGTTTCCGGCTCACCCAGGAGGATTACACATTGCTATACCATTATATGCAGGCATATCCTTCAGAAAGCGTGCACCCATCGTATGATACCACGGCCTATTTTGATAGCTATACCAAGTTTTTTTACAAGGCTGGAAAGCAAAAGATTCCACCCGGCATCCGCATCTATAATAAGCCCGGGTGGTCCTATGGATTTTTAACTGATGCAGCTTATGTTAACGATACCCATAACGGAATTGAATTCATGCTTTCTGCGGTTATTTATGTGAATGCAGATGGCGTAGTGAATGATGATAAATATGAGTATGATGAAATTGGATATCCTTTTTTTAATGAAATTTACCGGATCATCTATGAGTTTGAAAAAAGACGGAAGGAACAATCTTTCCATACAGGAAAAAGATTTAGTAAATAGCTGGTGTAGGCTTGTGAAGGTGGCAGCTGTATTTTTGCCACTCAACCTAGTATTAAATTTGCAGTTAATGGACCTTTAAGAAAGCTGGTATGGATGTATATGATTGTATCATTATTGGAGGTGGCCCGGCAGGATTGAATGCCGCGGTGGTACTGGGCCGGTGCCTCAGAAAAGTTTTGGTGTTTGATACGGAGGAATACAGGAATCGTTTTTCTCATGGAATGCATAATTATCTCACACGAGATGACATCCTGCCCATGGACTTCCTCAAGCAATGTCATAGCGAAATGGAAAAATACAGTGTACAGAAAATTAATAAAAAAATAGTCAGTGCTAAAAAAAATGACAACGGTGTTTTTGAAGTAAAAGATGAAAGTTCTACTGTATATTCCGCCAAAAAATTACTGATAGCCACCGGTCTTACAGATACCCTTCCGGACGTAAAGGGTTTTCGAGAGTATTATGGTATTTCGGTTTTTCATTGCCCTCACTGCGATGGCTGGGAAGTCAGGGATAAAAAACTGGGGGTATATGGCCGTAATAAAAATGGGTGGGAACTTGCCTTGTTATTAAAAGGATGGAGCGAATCGGTAACTCTTTATACCGATGGGAAAAATAAAGTAAAACCAGAACAGGAGGAAATATTAAGAGCAAATGGCATTGAGGTCATAAGAAAGCCTTTCGCCAGTCTTGCGGGCACACCAGATCAACTTCAGAAAATAATTTTTAAAAACGGAGAGGAACGCGAATGTGATGCGTTGTTTTTTGTGAATGGATACACCCAGCAATGTGATTTGGTCATTGTTTTTGGTTGTGAGATGAGTAAAAAAGGCGTTGTGGTAACCAATGCGATGCAGCAGACTAACATTGAAGGTTTATATGTGGCTGGAGATGCCTCCAAAGACATGCACTTTGTGGTGGTAGCGGCAGCCGAAGGCGCCAAGGCTGGGGTGACTATCAATAAAGAGCTGCAGCAGTCCATCACCCATAAAAATGTACCACAGGAACAAAAGATGGTGTTTTGATAAAAGAAAGTACAGGTGGCGATCTTTTGAAAGAGGGTCTTTAATATTACCTCAACTCATTTGTGTTCCTTTGTATAAAATAGCGTTATGAATAAAAAACCTTTAGGCAACCAGGGACTTCAAACCTCCCAGCTTGGATTAGGATGCATGGGTATGAGCGATTTTTACGGGAAAAGAAATGATGAGGAGTCCATTGAAGTGATTCGTCGTGCTTATGAACTGGGTATTACTTTTTATGATACTGCAGACATGTACGGCCCTTATACGAATGAGGAGTTGGTTGGAAAGGCAATCCGTGATTTCAGAAAACATATTTTATTAGCAACGAAATTTGGAATAGTGCGGGAACCGAATGATCCAGCCAAAAGGGGCTTCAATGGCAAGCCAGCTTATGTAAAATCATCCTGTGAAGGGAGTTTGAAACGGCTTGGAGTGGAGGTGATTGATTTGTATTACCTCCATCGAAAAGATCCCAGCACCGACATAGAAGAAACCGTTGGTGCCATGGCGGAATTGGTGAAAGAAGGAAAGATAAAAGGGATCGGACTCAGTGAGGTCAATGCGATGACCCTCAGAAAAGCCCACGAAGTGCATCCCATTACAGCTTTACAATCCGAGTATTCATTGTGGACAAGAGATCCAGAGGATGGCATTCTTCAAACCTGCAGGGAATTAGGAATTGCTTTTGTGGCTTATAGTCCACTGGGAAGAGGTTTTCTAACAGGACAAATCAAAAAATACGAAGACTTTGAGCAGGATGACTACCGTCGATTTTCTCCTAGGTTTCAGGGAGAAAATTTTGAAAAAAACCTGGGGCTGGTCAAAAAACTGGAAGATATGGCTAAGGGAAAAGGTTGTTCCCCTGCACAATTAGCCCTTTCCTGGGTCATGGCTCAAGGACCTTACTTATTTCCCATTCCAGGTACCAAGCGCATGAAATACCTGGAGGAAAATGTGGGCGCCATGGAGGTCACCTGGACAAAAGAAGAACTCCATGAAATCAATGAAATTGCGCCCAGGGATGTGGCCGCAGGTCTTCGTTATCCGGAATCGATGATGTCATCCGTTGGAAAGTGATTTACCTATTGAATAGCTGAAGAAATTTATATGGAGTTCATTGATTATTATAAAGTCCTGGGAGTTCAGAAAAATGCGGATCAGGAGTTCATCAAAAAAGCTTATCGAAAATTGGCAAGGGCGCATCATCCAGATCTGAATCCAAATGACAAAGAAGCCCATAAGAAATTCCAGCAGATCAATGAAGCGAATGAAGTGTTAAGTGATCCGGAAAAAAGAAAAAAGTATGACCAGTATGGAAAAGACTGGCAGCATGCCGCTCAATTTGAACAATCAGGAAGACAGCAGCGTGCATCAACTCAAAAAGGCACACCCAACTTTTCAGATTTCGGGGAAGATGATTTTTCAGATTTTTTTTCTTCTATGTTTGGATCAGGAAACAGGGAAAACAGAAACCAGAAGACCAGGTACAGAGGCCAGGATTATGATGCTGAACTACAGCTTAGCCTGAAACAAGCCGCTGTCACGCATCAGCAAACCATCAAGGTTGATCATAAAGATATTCGTATTACTATCCATGCGGGAATCGAT
>JANLYU010000360.1:0-2116 GCA_031365785.1 Flavisolibacter sp.
TACTTATCCTTGATGGCTCTTTTGTATGCTTCCATGGTAAGGTCGTAACCAGCAAAGGCACAGGTCATGATTAAAAGGCTGGTTTTAGGCAAATGAAAATTAGTCACCAAAGAATCAGCAATGCTGAAGTGAAAAGGCGGATGAATAAAAATATTGGTCCATCCTTCGGAAGGCTTGAGTAATTTCTGCGCTGTAACTGAAGATTCCAGGGCACGCATGGTGGTAGTACCGATGGAGCAAATCCTGTTTCCACCTTCCTTGGCTTTGTTGACGATCTTACAGGCTGCGTCTTCAATCTGGTAGTATTCTGCATCCATCTTGTGTTTGCTCAGGTCTTCCACTTCAATAGGTCGAAAAGTTCCTAAACCGGTGTGGAGGGTAACTTCAGAAAAGCGGATGCCCTTGATCTCACATCGTTTGATCAGTTCGCGGCTGAAATGCAAACCGGCAGTTGGTGCAGCTACCGCACCTTCGTGCTTGGCATACACCGTCTGATAGCGCTCACGGTCTTCTTCATCTGGCTTGCGTTTGATGTATTTGGGTAAAGGTGTTTCGCCATATTTTTCAAGCACCTGACGGAACTCATCTTCGGTTCCCTCATGCAGAAACTTAATGGTTCGTCCACGGGAAGTGGTATTGTCGATCACTTCCGCCACCAGTTCCTCAGAATCGCCGAAATACAATTTGTTGCCTACACGGATCTTTCTTGCAGGATCAACGATCACATCCCATAGCCGGTTGGGTTTGTTGAGTTCGCGCAAGAGAAACACTTCAATCTTGGCGCCCGTTTTTTCCTTGCGACCATACATCCGCGCAGGAAATACTTTGGTATTGTTCACAGTAAATACATCCTTGTCGTCAAAATATTCCAGGATATCCTTGAAATGTTTGTTTTCAATCTGCCCGGTGGCACGATGCACCACCATCATTCGGGCGTCTTCACGTTTTTTGGCAGGATGTTGAGCAATGAGATTCAGTGGAAGGTCAAACTTGAATTGTGAAAGCTTCATGGGCTGTTACCAGTTAATTGTTAGGCGTCATGACGCATACCCAGGAGATAAGTTGCGGTCTGCAGGAGCATTATTCACAAAAAAGAGTTGCCCCTTCCATGCTCATTTCTCCTAATATCAAGACCCCGGTCTTACGGCACCGGGAAGGTCATGTAGCTTTAAAGGCCGCAAAAATAAGGTTTCTGTGAAAAAATGAAGGAAAATCTTATGGAGAACTCGCTTCTGACTCCTCTTTATGGTATCTTTCGAAACCTAGCAACATAACCCTGATAACCCCTACTATGCGGACCCTTCTCATGGTGGCTCTTGCCCTCAGTATATTTTCAGCTGCTGTATCTCAAAAAACAAGAATTCCGGCAAAAAAATATCCCAGCCTGTTATGGGAAATATCCGGCAATGGATTATCGAAACCGTCTTACCTGTTTGGAACTATGCATGTGAGCAGTAAAATGGTTTTTCATTTATCAGACTCTTTTTACCTGGGACTTCAGCATGCCGACGTGGTTGCCCTTGAAACCAATATGGGTACCTGGCAGGAGGATTTTTCCAAGTACGACCTGGAGTCTCAGGCTTCTTACGCCAATTTATTCAAGTGGAGAAATGGACTTTCCTCTCCCAATGATTATCTAACGATGGCTTCGCTTCAGGTACCTCCTTATGAAAAGATGATTGAAATGGCTTTGTACAACAATCCTTCCATTATCAATAATTTTTTATATCGCAGCTATTCGGAAAAGTCAAGTGATTTTGAAGAGGATACCTACCTGGACCTGCATATTTACCAGACTGGAAAAAAATGGGGTAAAAAAGTAGTGGGCGTGGAAAATTTCGACCAGAGCATGCAACTGATGAAAGAAGCTTACGCGGATGCATCGAAAGAAAAAGAAAAAAAACAAAGGAATTTTGAATTCGACCGCGAATTTTCATTTTCCAATATGGAAGACGCCTACCGCACCGGTAACCTCGACCTTCTTGACACCATCAATAAGATCAATAGCATGTCAGCAGCGTTTGATGAAAAATTTCTATACAGGCGAAACGAAATACAGGCCGCCTCCATGGATTCCATTCTTCAGTCTAAATCCACTTTGTTTGTTGGTGTGGGT
>JANLYU010000482.1:0-24551 GCA_031365785.1 Flavisolibacter sp.
TGATGAAGCGACCGCCATGGAAAAATTTCAGAAATGGCATTCAGAACATGAAGTCCAGATCAGGAAGCGTCAGGAAGAAGCTCAACGTGAAAGAAGAGGCAGGAGAACTCCACCTTATCAGCGTCGTGAAAGAAGACCGGCGCCTAATGAAGGCTCTGAAGGCTAATTTTAAGACCTTACATAATGAATCCTTCCGCTAAAACCGGGAGGATTTTTTTATTCCTGAATCCCCTTCTTATTTGGAATGGAGCTAATGGGTTCATTTTAGGGATTGAAATATTGAATTATTCCATTCTTTATTCACTTATCAAAGTAGACTTTCTCAAGTAGGTCCAGCACGCCAGATTCATTACCCACTCATGATTCAATTACTTTTGCCGGATGACTGAATATTTCAGGATTGGTAAGCTGGTAGCAACTTTCGGTTTGAAAGGAGAAGTGCTGCTGAAACATCATCTTGGAAAAAAAACCTCTCTCAAAGGGCTGAAGACCTTTTTTGTTGAAGAACGCAAAGAAAATTTCATCCCTTGGTTTATAGAAGCCGCCAGGATCAAAAACGACGATGAAATTTATCTAACCATAGAAGGAATCAAAAGTAAAGAGCAGGCCCACTCACTTACTCAAAAAGAAATTTGGATCACTGCTGAGGATTTTAAAAAGTTTTCAGCCAAATCCTCTCCTATCAACCTACTGGGATTTACCGTTATTGAGGAAGGAAAAGTGCTGGGAAAAGTATTAGAAGTTATTGAACAGCCTCACCAGATCCTTTGCAGGATCGATTACAACAGTAAAGAAGCTTATATTCCTCTACACCCCGAAACGATCAAAAAAATAGACCGGAAAAAGCTTCAGGTTATAGTCGGGCTGCCTCCAGGATTACTGGAAATTTATCAGTAGAAACTCCCACGGCCTTGATGGCATTCCTTGCCTGTATCATATGCCTTTGTTCGTGCGCCACCAGAAAACGGAAAGTATCTCCCAATTTCAGGCGCACCAGTTTACTGATGGAAACTGAAATCTTGATGGCATTCAGATTTCTCCTCCGGGCAATATCCAGTAATTGTAACAATTTATGCTGGTGTTCGAAAAATTCCGTTAAAACAGCTTCAATGTTGACGCTTTTTTCCGGAACATAATGTTTGGAAGCTTTCATTTTATTCCTCACCTCATAAACATTTTTAGGCATCATCATCTGGGTAAAATAATTGCCCCAGAATCCCGGCAGAAACCAGGCATTCGTGTCTCTTGTAATATGGACCATTGATTTTTCAATAGCCGGCAGATAATAGCGGTTATACATATTAACGTGCTCCAGAACCTGGGCCACACTCCAATAACCTTCTTCTGCGCAATAACTGAGTTTTACCGGATCTGCCTGTTTAAGGTGTTCCGCAGCCGCGATAATCTGGCGTACATCGGACTGAAGCTGGTCAATGAGCTCCTCGCTTTTAAACTTTTTCATACTTTAAATTAATGTATTCTGGCTGTATCTATTCAAATTACAGACCAAGGAAGCTCAAGTATAATAAAAACAACTGATTGTGAATAGGAAGGGTAGTTGTGTAACAAATACCTCGCTCAACAGAGTAATGAAGCCAGGTGGCTAAAAAGAATATTCAAGGCCATGAATCTGGTTAAAAAAAGTTTGGGACACACCATTTACAAGCGGATAATATGCCTCTAGTACAGCTCCCTAAAAGTCTAATTCAGACGAAACAGAATTAAATTCTTATTTTGTTTATTTTTGCAGAATAATATTCTGTTTATGTCCTTCTCACTGGACGAAATTGACCTCCAGATTCTTTCACAGTTACAACCCAACTCCTGCCTGGCCAACAACGTGCTGGCAAAAAAAATTGGGATGGCACCCTCTGCCGTGCTGGAACGGGTGAAGAAACTGGAACAAAAAGGTATTATTGAGGGCTATCCCACCCGCATCAGTCCTGTAGCACTGGACCTAAAACTACTTGCTTTCATCTTTATTAAGAGCAGTGAAGGACCGGGGAATGCAGCCGTTGCCAAACGACTTTCCAAAATACCTGAACTGCTCGAACTCCATCATATTGCAGGCGAGGATTGCTATCTTTTAAAAGTAAGAACGCGTGATCCACAATCGCTGATCCAGTTGATGCGCACGCATTTCAGTAAAATGCCGAATATTATTTCCACCAAAACAACCATCGTTTTGGAAACCCTCAAAGAAGACAACCAATTACCCATTCCAAAAGTGAAACCATGACCCACCAATCTACGAAGCCTGGCTATTCAAAAACACTTGTCATAGCAGCTTTTGCGGCTATTTATATTATCTGGGGTTCTACTTACCTGGGGATACTGTTTGCTATCAAAACTATTCCTCCATTTTTAATGGCCAGCACCAGATTTACTATTGCCGGAATTTTATTGTTGGGATGGAGTTGGTTCAAAGGTGATCGTCTTCCATCCGGTAAGTCCATTGCCATGATATCCTTTTCAGGTTTGCTGATGCTGTTCATTGGTAATGGAGCTGTTACATGGGTGGAGCAATATTTGCCCAGCGGACTTGCAGCCATCATTGTGGCTACAGTCCCGCTTTGGTTTGTGCTGCTGGATAAAAGACAATGGAATTTTTATTTTTCCAACAAACAAATCATTTTTGGGTTGAGCATCGGTTTTGCGGGAGTTATCCTTTTATTCGCTGGTAAAAGTGCTGCTGATCTTTTTCACAATCATATGAAATTGATCAGCGTGCTGGTGCTGATGGGGGGAACAGTTTGCTGGACTGCAGGTTCGCTGTATTCCAAGTACCGGAATATGGAAGGATCCACTACCATGAAAGTAGCGATACAAATGATCGCTGCCGGACTTGCCTTTTTAATACTGGCACTGGCACTGGGTGAAAACAGGGATATGAATTGGCACCGCGTTTCAACAGCATCCATAGCAGCGATGATATACCTAATTCTTTTCGGATCACTGGTGGGATATATCGCCTATATGTGGCTGTTAAGTGTTCGTCCTGCATCTTTGGTGGGCACCTATGCCTATGTCAATCCCGTGGTGGCTGTATGCCTGGGTGGGCTGATGGCGCGGGAAACCATTTCTATTCAGCAGGTGATTGGGCTGGCAGTAATCATTATGGGCCTGGTAATTGTCAATATTTCGGGCAATAAAAAACCCGGTTTTGTTCACGAGGAAGAGCCAATCAATACACCAGAACCCATGAGAGAAGTAACTGAAGCCAATAGCTGATCCTACCTATTTTATATTCCATGTTCAGCTGTATAGATTGATCAATTGGCAATTTTTCGGCACCACAAAGGGATGTCCATCACCTTCACATTAACGGCATATGCTTAAATTTATCGTCAGAAGAATAAAATCAATGAACAATTATGGAAAAGGTTTGGAAAGAATACCAGGAAAAAAATAAGCAGCGTTTTCTGGATGAAATGCTGGAGCTTTTACGCATTCCATCCATCAGTGCAAAGACTGAAAAGAAAGAAGATATGAAAAAATGTGCAGCGCTGGTAAAAAAAAGACTGCTTGATTCAGGAGCTGACCAGGCCGAAGTGATGGAAACTGATGGGCATCCGGTAGTATATGCTGAGAAAATGATCGGCCCCGACAAACCTACGGTGTTGGTGTATGGTCACTATGACGTACAACCACCGGAACCCCTGGAATTATGGCACAGCGGTCCTTTTGAACCGGTCATTAAAGACGGAAAAGTATATGCAAGGGGTAGTGCAGATGACAAAGGACAGTTTTATATGCACGTCAAAGCCTTTGAAACCATGGTGAAAACAAATACCATGGAAACCAATATCAAATTCCTGATAGAAGGAGAGGAAGAAATAGGTTCACCCAACCTTGGAAAATTTGTTGCACAGCATAAAGACCTTCTGAAAGCGGATGTGATCCTGATCAGTGATAGTTCCATGCTGAGCATGGAAACTCCTTCCCTGGATGTAGGGGTAAGAGGCCTGTCCTATATTGAGTTGGAAGTGACGGGTGCTAACCGCGACCTGCACAGTGGCACCTACGGAGGTGCTGTAGCCAATCCCATTACTGTGCTGGCGAAAATGATCGCGTCACTTCATGATGAAAATAATCATGTAACTATACCCGGATTTTATGATGATGTAGTGCAGGCTAGCAGGGAAGAAAGGGCTTTAATGGCGCAGGCTCCTTATGATGATAAAGCCTACAGGGATGAATTAGGAGTGAAGGAATTGTGGGGTGAAAAGGGATTTACCACCCATGAGCGTACCGGGATCCGGCCCACTATAGAAGTGAATGGAATCTGGGGCGGTTATACCGGTGAAGGAGCTAAAACCGTGTTGCCTTCAAAAGCAACTGCCAAGATCTCAGCCCGTCTTGTTCCCAATCAGTCTTCTCACAAGATCACAGAAATGTTATTGAACCATTTCAAGAAAATAGCACCGGCTTCAGTGACCGTACATGCCTTTGAACATCATGGTGGAGAACCCTACATGACACCCATTGACAGCAAAGGATACCAGGCGGCGGCCAAAGCAGTAGAAACAACATTTGGTAAGAACCCCATACCAGTACGTGGTGGCGGTAGCATTCCCATATGCTCTATACTGGAAAAAGAACTCGGAACTAAAATTATTTTCATGGGATTTGGACTTGACAATGACAACCTGCATTCGCCCAATGAAAAATACAACCTGGAAAATTATTATAAAGGCATCGAAACGATTCCCTTCTTTCATAAATTTTTTGCTCAGAAATAATAGAGCATACAGGAAGAATATTTTAGAAGGTTAATTTTTACAAATGGCCGTCAAAGAAAAACTTCGGATAGACAAGTTTCTATGGGCGATACGGTTGTTTAAAACCAGAACACTGGCCGCTGCCGCCTGCGATACAGGAAAAGTAAAGCAGCACGGAACAGGTGTAAAGGCCTCCAAACATGTTTCTGCCGGAGACGAATATGAAGTAAAAACCGAAGCCAGGAAATGGGTGATTAAAGTTACCGCCCTGCTGAATAACCGCATCGCTTATGCGGAGGCCGTAAATTATTACATAGACATCACTCCCAAGGAGGAAACAGAACGCCTGCAATTCCAGGCTGCTTCCTTCCATACCGGCAAAAGACCCAGTAAAATCGGAAGACCTACAAAAAAACAAAGGCGCGAAATGGATGGTTTTTTAGAAGAAGACCAATGAAGTATTCCGGTGAGTGTGCATAAAGGGTGAGGACTCAGCTAAAATGTCTGCGGATGTTTTTTTGGATCTCTTCGGTGCAATGATCAATGAATAATTCCGTAACCTGCTGCATCTGGGATTTATTGAGAGGCTTAGTAATAAAGCCAGCACTGTAATTCCTTGCAAATCCAATATCTTCAGGCTGTGATGATGTTGAAAATAAAACTACGGGAATTGATGCATAGACTTCCATATCCTTCAACTTTTTCAACACCTCCTTTCCATTCATTACAGGCATGTTGATATCCAATAAAATTAAACAGGGTGCAATTTCCTCATCATGAAGTTTGCTCAGACAAGATAAAAGCTGGCTCCCGTCTTTGAGAACAATCAGCTCAACAGTATCGTTGAAACGTAAAAAAGCTTCCTGCACTAAATCCAGATCATCAGTATCATCGTCCGCGTATAAAACAATGTTTTTATTGGAAGCAGGCTTGGTCATACGGGAAGTTACGTTACGCGTTACGTAACGAAATGTTCCACTTCGATCTGCTCTAGATACGGATCGAGCATGTGCGTGGATGATGAACATCGTAAGCGGGTGATTTCAAAACGATATTTTCTGTAAAAAACTTCTACGTAAAAACTGTCCAGTTGCATGATCAGTACTGTCAGTTTATCAGCTTTGCGCTTACCTATATAAATACCCTGTTCATATAAAACATTTACCTGCTCCTGCATGGGCAACACCTGAAAATCAAACATCGTCATAGATACTCCCTCCTGAAATGAAGCGCTATTTATTGCTGTTATAATATCAATTGGTAATTGTAATTGCGGGCACACTTTCCCGCTATGGTACAAATGTAACAGTGTTAGCACTGGTTGCAAAAAGTTAAGCAACCCGGTCAGTGAGTTCGATGATTGTAGCAGTACCTGTTATTTCTTATTGAAACAGGCTGGCTGAGCTGAAACATAGGTAGGTTGAATTAGCAAAATTATCCCAACTGCATGCAATCATAACTGTAAAATCCTGTTTCGTCGTGGTATTTGTTCATCCTGCCTAAACCACGGGACCTTCATTAACCATACCGGTAATTTTGTAAGGCAAGCCCATTCCATTCCGCCGCACCGTGTTTATTAAGGCGCAATAAAGATCAATACATGACCAAAAACACCATCCTGTGGGCTGAAGATGATGCTGATGATTTGCAGATGATTAGGGAAATTCTGCAGAAAAATCAACAACATTTCGATATTGTAGAAGTAAGGAATGGAAAAGAAGCTTTGACCTTTTTGGAAAATTCTTTAGTAAGTGTTGGGCTGCCCTGTCTGATTATATTAGATATTAACATGCCTGTAATGGATGGAAAAGAAACACTGGCCATCATTAAGAAAACCGAATCTTACAAGTCCATTCCAGTAGTCGTTTTTACAACTTCCGAAAGTGAGCTGGATAAAAAGTTTTGCAAAAAGCTCAATACTGAAATGTTTACCAAACCACCCAGCTATAGTAACCTGGAATCCACACTGGTAAAGCTGCTGAAATTTTGTAACCCTGATTAATTACTGATCACCGCTTTCTTTTCTAATATTCTTTTCTGCTGGATGAGGCAAGGAAACATGTTGTCCGTTTCGTTTTTCCTGCAGGGCAATGGAGATTTCTGTTACAGTAGTCCGCTGTTCTCTTAATTGATCCCAGGAAACGCCCTGGATCAATGAATGATTCAGTTCTTCGAGTTTCAACTCATGCATTTTTTTCAGCGAATTCAGATCAAGGCACTTAAAATTATTATTCACATCACAATTTCTCCTTACACTTATACAACAACTGTTCCGGACGTAAAAAATTAACAGACACCGGAGATGGAACCAAATGAGTTCATTTTCAGCCTTAAAGGATGATTAAAAAATCCTTTTATGATGCCTGCACCTACTTCCTTGTTCATTCCGATCTCAGTTTGTAGAATAAATATGCCATCATCCCATTTCGGGCTACGGTCCGTTGGATTAACAATTTTTCCGGTGTACTTTACAAATGCTTGGTAGGGCTGAATACCTCAACGAATCGCGTACATCATGAAACCTTTCCTCAAATTTTTCCTTTACCCCTTGTTATTTTGCCTGGCTGGTTGCGGCAAATATGATCATTTGCCACCCATTATAAGAGCCACAGCACCCTATAATTTCCAGATATTCAAAGGAGGACAGGTAGTTAATATTAGAGCCAATATCACGGATAATGAAGGAATCACCTCAGTACGCCTTCACGTAATTGATAATATAACCCAGCTTCTGGTTATAGACCAGGAAGAGCATCCTGAGGAAACAGCTTTTAACCTCAATCAGACTTTCCCCACCCTATCTGGAAAAAGTTACACGATTCAGCTCTCTGCCTTGGATTATAATGACAATATGACGAGCGTACAAATGACTGTGTCTGCTAAGTGACACTGTAGCCTGAACTGTGAAAAGTGTATCCTTACCTCACCGAATGGCTTATTCTACCACTCAAAACCTGATCCCGGCACCTTATTTTTGTTCATGCGATTTGATGTATTGACAGTCATTCCCGGATTGATGGAAAGCCCGCTGTCTCATTCTATAATGAAAAGAGCCCAGGAAAGAGGTTTGCTGGAAGTACACATCCACAACTTGCGTAATTGGGCCGTCAATGAATACGGACAAGTAGATGATTACCAGTATGGAGGTGGTGCAGGAATGGTGATGATGTGTGAGCCGCTGTCGAGGGCCATTGAGGAATTGAAAAGCAAAACAAAGTATGATGACATCATATTTCTTACACCGGATGGAATCAGATTGGATCAGGGTTTGGCTAACCGGCTATCTCTCCAGCAGAACCTTCTGCTGATTTGCGGTCACTACAAAGGCATTGATGAACGCATCCGCGACCATTATGTTACCAGGGAGATCTCTATCGGAGATTATGTTTTGAGTGGTGGCGAGCTGGCTGCATCCGTTCTCATCGATGCGGTTGGCAGACTGATTCCTGGTGTATTAAATGATGAGACTTCCGCACTTACTGATTCTTACCAGGACCACTTACTCGCAGCTCCTGTATATACACGCCCTTCAGATTTCCTTGGATGGAAGGTTCCTGAAGAACTTTTGAGCGGTGATCCAAAAAAAATAGATCAGTGGCGGTATGAACAATCCTTGAAACGAACCAGGGAAAGAAGGCCGGATCTTCTAAAAGAAAATGAAGAGTTGTAATAGGGATTCGTTCATCAACTACAGCAGGACTGAAGCTTCATTAAAAAGTGCCCCGCCAGGAATAGCAGGGCTTCACCCTTAATCATACGAAACCAAGTTTTTATATCGCAGAAGAGAGATCAATTGTAGCATCTTTCAAAAATAATATAGGGCTAAGCCAGTATCACCAGAATCGTTGAAATCACATTATATATCGTTCGAATTCTTGCAGAAATCAGAAGTAAATAGAAGATTTTCAGTGGTTGGAATTCTTATATAGTTCCGTTATCGAGCATCACTTCCACTTCCTTCATGGCCATCCCGCACCTGGCATTTACCTGATCAAAATCCGGACGGAAATGCTTATCTGTTTCAGAAGCTGCTTCCTTTTCTATTCTTTCAAGCGCAGGATTCAATTCATTGGCAAGTCCCACATAACCCACGGTAGATTTCAGGCTGTGGGCAATTCGTCTTACCTGATCAAAGTCGCGGTTACTGATACTTTTCTCCAGTTCGGATAATTCAAAAGGCGCCTGTTGAAGGAATTGAATCAGGATTTCTTTTTCAAAGAAAGGATCATTGCCCGATATCTGGTGGAGGTAGTCAAGGCTGATAGGAAGACCATGGGGTAAGTGTTCTGTAATATGCTGGGCATGGCGGGCGATGATGTTGTACAAAACCGTTTCTTTGATAGGCTTGGACACATAATCGTTCATTCCCAATTGAAGGCATTTTTCTTTTTCACCCACCATGGCATGGGCGGTCATAGCAATGATGGGCACCTCCAGTTTCAACTCATTTCTGATAATAGTGGTGGCTGTATATCCATCCATTTCCGGCATCTGTATATCCATGAGAACAATGGAATAATTATCTTCCTTCAGTGCCCTGATGGCTTCTGTTCCGTTTTCAACCAGCACATAGTCAATAGACCATCCTTTCATGAGGTGTCTCACGAGTTGTTGGTTCATAGGATTGTCTTCGGCCACCAGCACTTTTATTTTCTGAAGCGGCACCTGCTCTTCCTGGTCGGCCAGGGCTTCCGAATACAATTGCGCGAAATCCGGCAGCATGAATTCGAGTTCCACCACAAATTCTGATCCCTTGTTCAATTCACTTTTCACGTATATTTTTCCATCCTGGATTTCTACCAGTTGTTTCACAATGGATAATCCCAAACCACTTCCTCCGAATCTTCTGGTGGTCTCCGCTTCCGCCTGCTGAAATCGTTCAAAAACCGCTGATTGTTTTTCAGGTGCAATGCCTATACCTGTATCCCTGACACTGATCTTTATTTTTACCTTTTCTTCAAAAGATTCCATCAATTCAACATGGATGTCTACTCCACCCTCACGGGTAAATTTCACCGCATTGCTGATCAGGTTCACCATGATCTGGGTTAGTCGTACGGCATCTCCAGTGAGGATATCCGGTACCTCTTTGGCTATGTGAATCTGGAAATCAAGATTTTTTTCCCGGAGTTTTTCAATAAACATAGCACCCACAGAACTCACCATACTGCGCAGGCTGAAACGGGTAACTTCCAGGTGCATCATACCGGCTTCGATTTTGGATAGGTCCAGGATGTCGTTCACCAGGGTGAGCAGGTTTTCACCGGCAGAATGTATGTTCTGTACATACTCCCGCTGCATCGTGTTGAGCTCTGTTCTCCTGAGTAAATTGGTGAAACCAAGGATGGAATTCATAGGTGTCCTGATCTCATGGCTCATATTAGCGAGAAACTGCTCTTTCATATGGGCCACATCCTTACTTCTTTTTTCGGAATCATTCAGAGCGGTGATCATCTTCAGCTGCTGCCTCCCCTGGTTGGTGATGTACCAAAATGCAAGGATCACCGCAATCAATGTAACCGCAGTAATGAAGAATCCCCAAATTCTCGCATTTCTTCCCGTAGTTTCCACGGAGGCTACAATGAGATCCAATTGATTTTTCCGAATGGTTTCCAGGTGCGATATGATGGAGATAATACTGTCGCGAAGAATTTTGCCTTTAGAATCACGGACCAGGTCCTGTGCTGCCTCTTTGCCTGTGTCGTGGATCGTTTCTAGGATGGTGCGGTTAAAAGCTTTTTTTTCATCTATCAGGTTTTTTAAAACAGTAAATTCATTGACAGGTGTTTGGCCAGCCAGGTTTTTTTTCAGGTTGTACAATTCTATGTCGATATTCAGATTGCTGCGTTCCAGGCTTCTGATCTGTACGTCTTCTCCATTGATAGCTGCGCCCCTGATATCGCTTTCTGCAGTCAGCAAATCAGTTTCCAGGCGCCGCAGGTTATTCTGCACCTGCAATTCCTTAAGAATTTTTTTATTTCCTTCCCGTAGGCTTTTGATATTATGGCCGGAAATGACCTGCAAAAACACAATGACAATGATGCCAAAAAGAAACAGCCACAACACCAGGTATCTGAAATCAGGTTTTCGCATCGGATGAACAACTATAGACGAAAATACAAAATTCAGCTATGGATGCCCGAATGTTTAGAGGGAAGAATATATTTCTTGAAGTATTTGATCACCACATAAATGAATAATACAGTGCCCACGAGGCTGGGTATTACAATGATGGCGCGGCGGGCAGCAAAAAGTTCGTTCAGCAGGAAATACTCAGAAACGATGAGTAAAAGAAGAAAAAGAATGAAAACTATAAAATTTTTCATAAATAAATCAGAAAAGGCTGTCATCCTCGCAGCCGTTCTTTTTATATTTTTATTCTTACGATTTGGATACAATGTTTGCTGGTTTTTCATAGTTAGTTAGGTTGCGACCTATGCATTGTACCACTATGTACGGGTACCGGACAGTAGGGATATTGTCTTTTCTAACGTGAAAGTACAACGCTTTTTTACCCAGGCAGGCACTCTTAGGCTAAACCTTATAACAGTTCGGTGAAGGGGAAATAACCAACGTTGAATTTACAGCAGGTTGAGGCGTTTATTGAGGTTGGATTTATGGGTGTCTGCAACAGGAATGGTTATTTTACCAATGCTGATGGTTCCCTCCTGAATGTAGTCGATTTTGTTAATCGCCACGATGTAACTGCGGTGTACACGGATGAATTTTGATGCAGGGAGTTTTTCTTCAATGGACTTAAGGGTGGCGTGCACCACGTGAAATTTTTGTGGCGTATGCACCTTCACGTAATCACCCATTGCTTCCAGAAATAAAATATCTTCTATACTGATGCGTTTCAGGACGCCGTTATCTTTTACAAAAACAAAACCCTGTTCTTCCACCTTCACTTCCTGCTTGTTGCTTTCCAATGTTTCTCCTGCTTTTTCAACTGCCTGTTTGAATCTGGGAAAAGCCAAAGGCTTCACGAGGTAATCCACCACATTCAATTCAAAAGCTTCTACTGCATAATCTTTTTTTGCTGTGGTAAAAATGATCAGCGGCCTGTTGTTGCCGAGATTTCTTGTCAGGTCAAGTCCGCTCATGTCCGGCATTTCAATATCCAGCAGCAGGAGATCAATGGGTGAGTTATTCAGAGAAGCCAGCGCTTCGGTAGCATCACTGCATTCGGCCACCAGTTCAAGATTCTGTACCTGGCTGACCAATTGTTTCAACGCCATGCGGGCCATCTTGTTATCGTCAACAATTATGCATTTCATAGTTAAAGGGGTAATAACAAATATAGTAAACGTTGCATTTGTGCCAGGCAAATAAATTAATGGCCAACTTCTTTTTCGTTATTGAATTCCAATCACCGGCAGGGCTTTTTGTCTGATCATTTCATTGAAAGCGGGAATGTCTTTTTGACGGATGACACGAAGACGTTCCAGCTGTACATCAATTTGACCTGCGAGGTCTGCATATACATCCCTTGCCTGTTTACTGGGCGAAAAATTACCACTATTCGCCGTTTCATACAGACCAGCTAGTTTATCATTCAGCTTGATGGGATAGTTCAACACATCCTGTTCGCTTTTTGACTTGGTCTGGTACAGCATTTCTTCAATCGAAGAGATATTTTTGTTGATAGTATCCGCCATTTGCTTCACTTGAGTAGGGACGTCTTTTCCCTGCAAAGCAATAAATGAATTGATCTGGGTGCGCAGGGTTCGGATATCCCTGATGGCTTTCTGGGTTTCATTGAATTTATCCTTTACCTGTGATAGAAAAGTAAATTGTGTCTGATAAGCTTCTGCATCCACTTTGTAATTAGGATTGGGAAGAATCTGGAAAGGGACTTCCATGGAATCCTTTCCTACTTTGACCCTTGCCAAATAATTTCCTGGAGGCGCAGTAATGGAACCGGGTGTTCCATTCCACAAAATCATTCCTTCAATCCGATCGGCTTCCGGATACCGCATGTCCCAAACAAACTGATTCATTCCTTTGGATATATCCAGTTTGGCATTCAATTCTTTGGCATCCGTACTAAACGTTTTGATCATCTTATGATTATTATCCAATAGCGTAAGCGATGCTTTTGCAGAATCCTCTACATTATTTAGCAGGTAATTGATCACCACACCTGCCGGAGGATTACTTCCACCAGTGCGCTGGCCGCCAAAATTTTGGGCAAACGGATTTCTTGATATACGATAAGTAGGCCTGACATGGAACACCCTCAGATTGTTTTCTCTGATGCCCTGTTCATCCATTTGTTGCAACATGGTTAAGTCATCCAATACATAAAATGCCCGTCCCTGTGTGGCTACAACAAGGTCATTTTCTTTAATGGTCAGATCCGTAACGGGCACCATGGGTAAATTGAGCTGAAAACGTTTCCAGTTGGCTCCATCGTCCTTTGACAAATACATGCCATATTCAGTTCCTGCGTACAATAAACCTGACCGCTTTGGATCGGCTCGAACCACCCTTGCAAAATCTGTTCTCGCTATACCATTTGTGATGAGCTTCCATGTTTTACCATAGTCTTCCGTTTTATAGATATACGGGGTAAAGTCATCGCTTTTATAGCGCGTTCCCACCGCATACACAGCTCCCTTTTTAAATGGGTCCGCATCGAGGCTATTCCACATCATCCATTTCGGTAGGCCGGCCGGAGTTACATTATCCCAGTTCTTTCCACCATTCCTGCTTACGTACAGCAGTCCATCATCACTTCCTGTCCACAACAGATCCTTTTCATAGGGAGACTCCATAGCCGTGAAAATGGTGCCATAATATTCCACAGAGGTATTGTCTTTGGTAATAGGACCTCCACTGGATGCCTGCCTGGTTTTATCATTGGTAGTAAGGTCCGGTGAAATCTGTTCCCAGGTCTGGCCTTCATTTTCGGTAACAAAAAGTACATTTCCCGCGGTATACAACCGCTTTGGATTGTGGGGTGAAAAAAATATCGGGAAGTTCCACTGGAAACGGTATTTCAACGCGTCTGCCCCGGCACCCATTGGATTATCGGGCCAGGGAGAAACTGCCCTGTTCTCGCCCGTTTTATGATCGAGGCGTGAAATGTATCCACCATAATTTCCACCATATACTATATCAGGGTTCAGCGGATCAGCAACCACATAACCACTCTCAGCGCCTGCAGTTGGTTCCCAGTCATTTTCATAGATGCCTGCTGCACTGGTACGGCTTTTAATTCTGATGGTTGAATTGTCCTGCTGTGCACCAAGGATCCGGTAGGGAAAAGAGTTGTCGGTGGTAACCCGGTAGATCTGGGCGGTTGGCTGATTATTATACGTACTCCAGTTATCTCCGCCATCGAAGGAAACCTGAGCGCCACCATCATCGGCTACAATCATCCTGTTTCCATTTTCCGGATCGATCCACAAATCGTGGTGATCTCCATGTGGGGTGCGTAAGGCCTGAAAAGTTTTACCTCCATCACGGCTTCTCATGAAATTGACATTGGGAGCATACAGGGTATTTTCATTTTTGGGATCAACAAACACCCTGGAGTAATACCAGGCACGTTGCCTGATGTTGTTGTCACTATTGGTCAGCGTCCAGGTTTCTCCCGCATCTGCTGATTGAAAAAGTCCACCGTTTGCATTTTCTATGAGCGCATAAATTTTGTCCGGATTAGACGGCGCTACCGACACCCCTACAATTCCCCAAGTTCCGTTAGGAAGTCCTTTTTTATGGCTTATATTTTTCCATGTTTCACCACCATCTGTACTTTTCCAAAGTCCACTTCCCTCTCCTCCACTTTCCATACTATAAGGCGTACGAAGTGCCCTCCAGGTGCCGGCATACCACACTTCCGGGTTACCAGGTTCCATCACGAGTTCCGAAGCACCTGTCTGATTGTTGATATACAACACCCTCTTCCAGTTTTTCCCACCATCAATGGTTTTATAGATGCCCCGTGTTTCATGGGCGCCAAATAAATGACCCATTACAGCTGCCCAAACAATATCGGGGTTTCGAGGGTGAACCACCAGTCTTACAATATGTCGGGCATCAGACAAACCCCTATTTTTCCACGTCCTTCCTCCATCTTCACTGCGCCAAATTCCTTTCAAACCTTCACTGACATTTCCCCTCATGGTATTTTCACCTTCTCCTACATAAATCACCTCTTCGTCGGAGGGTGCCACGGCTACAGAACCTATGGTACCACCAAAATATTTATCAGATATATTTTTCCAGCTGTTGCCGCCATCGGAAGTTTTCCAAACACCTCCGCCAGTGGAACCAAAATAGAAAGTGTTCTTATTTCTCCAGCTGCCCGTTACTGCACCGCTCCTTCCTCCGCGAAAGGGGCCCACCAATCTGTATTTCATTTTTGAAAACAAAACAGAATCGACTTCAACGCCTGCAGTGGAAGGTATTTTTTGTATGCTTTTCTGAGAAAAAGAATTAATGAAAATAAAAAAAAGATATTCTTCATGATCTGTTCAATTGAAGTGGAAAAGTTACAACCGCGTTCCTATTTGAAAAAAATAAATAATTTCCATGTCCCTTCGCAGGCATCCTGTTTATCATCCTTCGTAATATTTTAATAGCTTTATTGAATGAACAAAACGTTCAGTGTGGAAGGTCAACTGGTGGATGTGCTGCAGGAAAAGATTTATTATGCACGGATCACTGTGGAAGGAGAAAGGATCACCGACATTGTTCCTTTACCCAATGCGACCCCATCTTCAACACACTTCCTGCTTCCTGGTTTTATAGATGCCCACGTTCATATTGAGAGCTCCATGCTGACACCATCCGCTTTTGCCAGGCTGGCTGTTGTTCATGGAACAGTGGCTACAGTAAGTGATCCTCATGAGATCGCTAATGTATGTGGAATGAAAGGCATTGAATTTATGATTGAAAATGGGAATACCGTACCCTTCAAATTCAATTTCGGTGCGCCCAGCTGCGTGCCGGCCACCACATTTGAAACCGCCGGCGCCACCATTTCTTCCGCTGACATTGAAATCCTGATGAGAAGAAAAGAAATTCTGTACCTCAGTGAAATGATGAATTTCCCCGGCGTGTTACATGGAGATCAAGAAGTGATTCGAAAAATAGCAGCGGCTAAAAAAAATGGCAAGCCCGTGGATGGTCATGCGCCCGGCCTGCGTGGAGAAACCGCAAAAAAATACATTGATGCAGGGATCTCTACCGATCATGAATGTTTTACTCAGGAAGAAGCGTTAGACAAACTGCAGCAGGGCATGCAGGTCATCATCAGGGAAGGAAGTGCTGCTAAAAATTTTGAAGCCCTTGTGGATCTTCTTCATGACCATGCAGACAGGATGATGTTCTGCAGTGATGATAAACATCCCGATAGTCTGGTAGAAGGACACATTAACCAGTTGTGTACCCGGGCTGTCGCCAGGGGTATTGATGTGTATAAAGTCCTTAAAGCCGCCTGTGTCAACCCGGTCAATCATTACAAACTCAAATGCGGCTTATTAAGGAAAAATGATTTTGCGGATTTTATCGTGTTAAAGGATTTAAAAGATTTCGAAGTGCAGGCTACTTATATCAATGGACAACTGGTAGCTGAAAATGGAAAAAGTTTGATCTTACCTTCAAAAAGCCAGGTTCTTTCAGTGGTCAATCAATTCAACTGCAGTAAAAAGAAGCCATCTGATTTTATTGTTCCTTCCACCGACAAGGAATTCATTCCTGCGATAGAAGCCCTGGATGGACAATTGATCACTAAAAAAATTTTAGTGCGTCCTCTGACCTCTGATGGCCACATCATCAGTGACGTGGAAAATGATTTGCTTCAACTGGTGGTAGTGAACCGATACAAAAATGCACCGGTATCTAAAACCTTCATCAAAAATTTTGGATTGATCAAAGGCGCTTTGGCTTCATCAGTAGCACATGATTCACACAATATTGTTGCAGTAGGTGTGGATGTAGAAAGCATTTGCCAGGCAGTGAACCTCATCATTGAAAGCAAAGGTGGAATCAGTTGTGTAGATGGTCAGCAACAATTGCTTTTACCGTTGCCTATAGGTGGCCTCATGAGCCAGGCAGACGGATATGAAGTAGCAGATCGCTACGCAGCCATCGATCAAATGGCCAAATCACTAGGATCCCAATTATCCGCTCCTTACATGACGCTTTCTTTTATGGCGTTGCTGGTGATCCCCCACCTTAAACTAAGCGACCTGGGTTTATTTGATGGGGATTCCTTTGCGATCATCCGTTAATTCAAGGGGCGGGAAAAATACAACTGGAAAAAACGGAGAATATCTGTTTCACCAGAAAAATCATAACTATCCAATTTCAGCTCCTTCACTTGATCCGGTGTAATTCCCAATGCCTCTGCGATATTGGTGCCATTGGCCTTGATGCGAATAATTTTATTGGAAGTTTTATTATACAGGTAGTAAGACATTTCGAGTGCAAATATTTTTCTTCCTTCTGCTACCGGCAATGATTTACTGGCCTCACTTACATATTTTCTGTTGTATCTCAACACCTGGTAAGTTGGATGATCCAGAAGCAGTTCATAGTACATCGGTTTTTTTTCCTGTCTGATCTGGCTGGCATTAATAAAAGTGTAAACACTGTTGGTATCACCATTCTGTACGATGAGTGTAAATTGTTTTACAGGATCATTAACTTCAAGGGAATCGGTACCGTTGTGAAAATAAACAGACTGTTGAAACGCATTGTATTTTACCCTGAAGTCGCTAAAATTGCGCCCATCCACTGTGGTGATCTCCCCCTTCATCCAATCATGATATAGGAATGGTGAGCCATCTACTTTTTTACCATCAATAATATAGAACTCATCATTGAAATAAATATTGCTCCTGTCTTTGAATAATTCCTGGTTGGGAACACTTGACATGACAGGTAAACCATACGGGTGCTTCAAACCTGTAGGAAAGGTTCTCTGGGAAAAACAAATAGGAAAGTAACAGCAAAGGAGCGCTGAAAAAATAAACTGTATCATGAAATGATTTGCTTCCTAATGTAAGCATTTTTAAAGGACCATAAACCGGTGGGACACTTTGCGCCCATCGAAATCGAATTCAATAAAATACAAACCCTTCTGCATCTTAATGGCAGCGGCCTTCAGTGAATAATAGTGTTCCCCTGCTGTCTGTGTTTCATGATCAACAAGATGCATGAGGTATTGACCTGCCATGTCGTGAAGTGTGATCGTGACTTTTTGTGCTTCCTTGAGTGAATAAATGATATTCAGGTTATTGATCACCGGGTTAGGATATACCTGGTAAGTATATTCTGGCATCACCCGATGAAAAATTGCATTTATAGAATCTGATGCGCTACATCCATTGGCTGTAGCCTGCACCCGGTACCTGCCACCTTCAGCTATATCAATACCCTGAGAGATGGCTCCTGAGATCGCCGTTCCATTCAGGAACCACTGATAAGCTGGTGTTGCGGGTGATGCGCTTAAATGATTTCCTGTCTGTTTGACAACAGGGTACGTTACTGTTTTCACGGAAACGCTGACAGTATTGGAAGTGGCGTTGGAACAACCTTCTTCAGAAGTGATCTGTGCATAATAAGTACCTGCTTCTTTTATCCAAATATCGGGTGTAGTCAATCCATTTGTCCATAAGTAACTTACAGTTGGTAAAGAATTAATGGCAAGCCGGACACTATCGCCCTGGCATATCACCAAACTTCCATCAACTTGAATATTCCCTGTGGGTCGGGGGTATACCACTACGGTCATGGAATCCATATCTCCCGCACACCCCATCCAGTTATAAGACCGAACCTTATAGGTGCCTGAAGCAGTAACCTGGATGCTGTCTCCCGTGATTCCGGTATCCCAGCTATAGGTGAGTGCAGAATCAGATTGTTGAAGAAAAAGGGTTACACTTCCACCTTCACAAAAACTAGTGGATCCCCCTGCAAGAACAACAGGAGCAAGAGGTTTTTGGATCACCGTGACCGTTACCGCATTCTGGCCATTATCATTACATCCTGCCGGCGTGGTGATGTAGGCTGAATAATTTCCAGAGTCTTTCACCCATGTATTCATCGAGGTGGCACCGTTGCTCCAAAGAATCATGTTTTCTGGTGCTGTGTGTATCGTTAACTGTATACTGTCGTTCTCACAAATAGTTTGATTTCCACTGGAAGTAATAAAGCCTGTTGGTTTACCAATAACGGTTTTAGAAACCGGTAGGGAAGCGCAACCACTGACGCCTGTAGCGATGACTGAATAAACGCCTGGCGTTACTACCACAATGGAATCTATGGTTTCCCCGGTGCTCCAATCGTATGTAACACCGCTTTCCGTATCCCGTGCTACAAGTGTAGCCAGGGTGGTACAAACTGAAACATCACCGGAAGGTGTTATCTCAGGTGCTGGGGTACGGGGTTGCATGATGGCCATAAAAGGCAGCGAAGTGCCAGAACAGCCATCTGTGCGTGTAGCCGTTACCGTAATAGGTCCGGTTTGGGTTACTACCAGAAAGGAATTAATAGTGCCATTGCTCCATTGGTAGGAAACAGCAGGGCTGGAAACCAGTTCCACCAAGGATCCATCACAAAAAGGATTGATGCCATTCTGGATTCCAATAGTGGGCCTGTACAAATTACTATCCAGGGTAATTTTCACCGTATCTGTGGCCATATTACCCAGGCTGTCTACCACTTTTAAAATATAGTTAGTTGAAAGGGAAGGATGGGCCACCGGGTTGGGAATGGTAGCATTGTTTAAACCTGATGCGGGCGTCCAGGTATAAGTTAATGTTCCCGAGCCGCCACTTACTGTACTTACAAGATCCACTGTTCCGCCCACACAAATAGTCCTGTCATTGCCTGCACTGGCAATCAGCGATTGCGCGTGTAGTGGCACGTTAAAGACATAAAAAAACAGGAAGGCGATGTATCGTTTTTTCATAAGGATAGGAAGGTTGGACAAGGTGCCCAAAACATAAATGTAATACAATAAGCCAGTTGGTGCAATACCCTGTTCAGGCTTCCTGTCCCGTCCACAAAGCTCCTCCGATACTATCCCTTTCTGCTCCTGTTACAGAGGATAAAGTATTGTATTCCTGACGCCACCGGAGTACCCCCATGAAGGCCATGATCAGGCCTTCCTTATACTGAATAAGGTCATTATCGGGGAGGATGATTCGGATACCGAGGGGACTCAGTGATTCGCTCAGCTTTTGTATCAGGAAAGTATTGTACGCCCCTCCTCCCGTTACCAAAAGTTTTTTCTCCGCTGATAAGATGGAAGAATCGGTGGGTGGGAAATAATTTGCAATTGCACTTTTGATTTGAAGTACCACGTGTTGCACATAGGTCGCAAGGGCATCTTGGGGTGTCAAACCGAATGATTGTACCAGTGGAAATACTTCATCAGTTCCGAAATGGTTCGCCAGCGATTTGGGAAAGGGCTGCCTGTAATAAGGAAGTTCATTCAATTGGTGAAGCAATCCATCATGTACATGGCCATGTGATGCCATTTCACCGCCTGCATCGAATTCTTGTCCTACAGTAGCCGCTATCATATTGAGCACCCGGTTGGCCGCACAGATGTCAAAAGCAAAGTATTGGCCATCTCTGTGAAATGAAATATTAGAGATGCCTCCGAGGTTGAGATAGAGGTCGTAATCTTTTAATAAATGCATTTCACCAATGGGCACAATGGGGGCTCCCTGCCCACCCAGAGCCACGTCGATGGCCCTTAGGTCGGTGACTACAGGAAGACCTGTTACAGAAGCAATCGCTGCACCGTCTCCCAATTGTGCCGTCATTTTCAGGTGCGGAGCGTGAAAGCTGGTATGTCCATGCGAACTTACCAGAGCTACCTGGTAGTGCAGTCCTTTAGCTTCAATAAACCGGTTCACTTCATGACCTATGTAATGTCCGTATTCGGAATGAAGCAATAAATATTCGAAGGCTTTTAATGAAGTAGCGTGCTGTAACCTTTCCTTCCACACAGGTGCATAAGGATAACAATCCGCTGCTTTGATTTCAAAACTCCATTTGCCGGCTTCTTCCTGCAGTTCTGCAAAAACAATATCCAATCCATCAAGTGAACTGCCACTCATTAAACCAATAGCGCGGTACAGCATAAGTAGAAGTACAAAATACGAAGTAGCTGTCAAAACCAACAAATAACCTCCTCCAGATCATCCATCTTCAAAGACAAATAAATTCTTATCCGTGAATTAGACCAACAGCAGATCAAGAATACTGCCTGTAGTCATTACCATGTGCAACAGCTGTCATTTCCAATTTGGATGAGGTGAAGATTTAATTTTTAATCCTTCTGCAATCTTCACACTTCATACTTAGCTTTGGGTTTCATGGTGATTAATTTAAGTAAGGAACATTCGCTGGTCAGCAATTGGGTAGCTGAATTACGTGACGTCACTATTCAGGGTGACAGGCTTCGTTTTAGAAGAAACCTTGAAAGAATCGGGGAAGTAGCTGCTTTTGAAATCAGCCGCCGGCTTCCTTATGTGGAGAAAGAAATTCAGACACCACTGGGAACTGCATGGTGTGAAATACTGGAAGAGCAACCAATTCTCACCACCATATTACGGGCAGGACTGGCACTCCACCAGGGGCTGCTGAGCTATTTCGACAAGGCCGATAATGCATTTGTTTCCGCGTACAGGAAGCACGATTCAGAGGGTGCTTTCGAGATTGTTCTTGAATACCTTTCCTGTCCGGAAATTGACAACAGGATCCTGATCATATCTGATCCCATGCTGGCCACCGGGGCTTCCCTGGTGAAAACCATCAAGTACCTCAAAGAGGAAGGCAGCCCGAAAGCCATCCATATTGTAACCGCTATTGCCTGCTCCGTAGGTATTGAATACTTACGTCGCGAGGTACCCGAAGCGATCATCTGGTGCGGTGCCATAGATGATGAACTTACTGCCAAAGGATATATTGTTCCAGGGCTGGGAGATGCCGGTGATCTGGCCTATGGTGCCAAAATCCAGTCTTAAGGAAAAATTCTTTGTTTACCAGCTGTTTATTTGTAATTTCCAGTCTAACCACGTGAGCATGAGAAAGTTTATCTGCACCTTGCTGATTCTTGCAGCTGTTGTTTCCGCGCAGGCACAGGATCCTAATTTTTCTCAGTTTTTTGTTTCCCCGTTGACGCTCAATCCCGCTCTGACCGGAAAATTTGATGGATTATTCCGTATAGCAGGAAATTATCGAAACCAATGGCCTTCCATCAATAACGCATTCACTACCTATACCACCTCCGTTGACGCCAGCATTTTAAAAAACCGAATTCCTGAATTTGACCAGTTTGGCATTGGTGCCATGGCCTTTAAAGATCAGAGTGGTAATGGTGTTTTGTCCAATACTTTTTTTGCTTTATCCACAGCATATCATAAAGCTTTGGATGAAAACGGATACCACCAGATTGGATTGGGGTTTCAGGGCACTTATGTATACAAACACCTGGACATCACTAAAGTAAAATTTGAGGACCAACTCCAGGCCAATGGTTTTACCGGTATCACCAGTGAAATATTTTCTCAGAACCAGATCAACGTAACTTATTTTGACATGAACCTGGGTGCTTTGTACAATGGATCTACCAATGGCTCCAACAATTTTTACCTCGGCGCTTCCATGTATCACATTAACCGTCCTAAAGAAACTTTCCAGGGGGGTAATTATATTCTGGATCCACGTATTACTATTCAGGCCGGTGGCATGCTTCCACTAGGTTCCTACAATGGCATTCATTTCAGCGCCATGCACAGCAGGCAGGCCAAAGCATTCAATACACAGATAGGTGGGGCTTATATGCTGGGTTTGAACCAGGATGAAAGCAACCCTACGCACCTGTACCTCGGTAGCTGGTTTCGCTTCGGGGATGCCATTATACCTTATGTTGGGCTGGAATTCAATGAGTTCAGGATAGGGGCCTCCTATGATGTGAATATATCCAGCCTGAAGGCAGCCTCCAACATGAGGGGCGGCGCAGAATTTTCTCTCATTTATATTAAGAAGCCCAGTGATCCGAATGCAAAAAAAATGAATTGTCCTAAATTTTAAGGTGGGCTCATGGACTTATTAAAAGCAATCTGTTTCCTATTTCTTCAATAAAAATTTTAGTGGTAAAGGAATATTGAATAGGTAGTTATTTTTTCAATATAAAATATTGACATTATTGTTGAAGATTCCTGCTCCCTGTTTCTGAAAGATTTGCCTATGGCAATTACAACCTGAATGTTCATATAAAGTCTGCCGGCAAATTCTTTTTCTATTTTTTCTTCCCGCTTACATATTTATTACCCTTGACAAAAAACCGGTAATGCCAGAGGGCATGTTCTCCGGCATAATCAACTCCCACGCGTGGAGAGGCCTGGATCATGGATGGCTTTATTACACAACCATCATCAGCAATATAAATGGAACTTCCTGTCAATAATGTACCGCATTGTGAAGTATGAAAACCTAATGCCTTTCCCACGTTGCCCGGACCTTTGGTGAGGGTATCATCGAGTTGCAGTTTACCAGTTCTTTTCAACATGATATCAATTCCTTCCAATGGTTCCACTGCCCTGATAAGGATGGCGTGCGGAAAGCCATCCTTGTTAGTGACAATATTAAACATCTGATGAATTCCGTAACACAGGTACACATATACCGTCCCTCCTTGCCGGAATAACACTTCTGTCCTTGGCGTTTTTCCTTTTGATGCGTGGGAAGCCAGATCGATTTCACCTTCATAGGCCTCGGTTTCAACAATCCTTCCGGAAGTAACTTCTCCGTTCCATTGAGTGACCAGCACTTTCCCCAAAAGTTCACGTGCGATTTTTACAACATCATGACGGAGGTAAAATGATAAGGGTAAGATTTTCATGTGAGTGATTGCTGCTGCTCTGATAAGTTAAACCTAACAAGCCTAAGTTCAAACAGTTCTATAATCAACAACAATCAAAGATAATTTCATGCCAGTGGATTCGGCGCACATTATAATGTGCAGGTAATTATAACTTTAAATACCTCTCAGATTGAAAGTTGCTGAATAGTCCAATAAACGGTTGAATTAATTAAATTACTCTGTTTAGAATGATAGAATAACAACAGCTTATACGTTTCCTTTGATTCACAAAATTCAAATTAAATTATTCAGTTGGCAAATAAATTTTAAAGCTTGCTCCTATGTCAGGTTGGCCCAATGCTTTTATAAACCCATTATGGTTTTCAACAATTTTATTAACTAAAGCTAGCCCTATGCCTGTGCCGGAATATTCACTTTTCCCATTTAACATATGGAACATATTAAATATTTTTTCTGCATTTTCTTGTTCGAAACCTATTCCATTGTCTTTCACTTCAATTTCATGAAAATTAGCAATTGAATCATTTCTTAGTGGAATATTTGGTTGAATTAATACCAATCCATGATATGAGATATTTAATATAGGATTCAGGTGAGGCCTACTAAATTTTAATCCATTCAAGATTAAGTTGTGGAATAACTGCTGCAATTGCCTGGCATATCCTTCTATTATAGGCAGGGTAGTTACATTTATACTAGCTGCTTTCTCCTGGATAGTCAATTCTAAATCCTCCAGGACTTCTGCCAAGATTAAATTTAAATCTACACTTTTCTTTACATGCGGCTTTTGACTTACATGCGAATAGGATAATAAATCTTCAATTAGAGTCCCCATTCGTTGACTCGATATTTCAATCCGCAATAAAGTTTTTTTCTCATTCTCTGCCAAACGACTGGAAAGTTGCTCTTTTAACATTCCAGTAAAAAATTGAATCTTTCTAATAGGTTCCTTTAAGTCATGACTTGCAGCGTAT